>NZ_JBWLUT010000047.1:0-25248 GCF_056504575.1 Blautia sp. CGZ-1-C1 | reverse complement strand
TGACACTTGGTGCACTTTCCACCCGTCAGGGACAGTTACTTGCCAATGTGAAGAGACATCCGACCATCAGAGATAATGTGACAATTTATTCTAATTCTTCTGTACTGGGCGGTGAGACAGTGATCGGAGAGAATACCATTATCGGTGGTAACACATTCATCACAGAATCTATCCCTGCAAATACTAAAGTCAGCGCAAAGAGTCCTGAGCTTGTAATCAAGAAACCGAAAAGCGCAGTAGAAGCTACGAATGTGTGGGATTGGGAGAATTGATAATCTATACCAAATAAACTTTAAATAGGTTATTTGTTGGAGAGTTGTATAGGTCAGATGGATTGTAAATATCTGTCTGATCTATAGCAATTTCAAAAAATAATGCGAATTATATGCTATTTTGATTGTGAGTTGCAAAGATAAGGAGTTAGTCATAGGATTATGAGCAAATTTCTGTAATTTTTGAAGTAGCTGGAATGAGGTACAGCCTTGTTTTTTACCTGAAATTGTGCATACTGTTAAAAAAATAGAAAAAATTCAAAAATAGTGTTGACAAATGAAGTTTCATCATATATACTAATCTTCGTTGATGCGACAGAGATGCACAGACAACAAGCTGTGCGGGTGTAGTTCAATGGTAGAACACCAGCCTTCCAAGCTGGATACGTGGGTTCGATTCCCATCACCCGCTTATGCGATAGTGGCGTAGTTGGTAACGCGCGACCTTGCCAAGGTCGAGACCGCGGGTTCGAGCCCCGTCTATCGCTCTTTTAATTGAATATCTGCGGGTGTAGTTCAATGGTAGAACACCAGCCTTCCAAGCTGGATACGTGGGTTCGATTCCCATCACCCGCTTGTGCGATAGTGGCGTAGTTGGTAACGCGCGACCTTGCCAAGGTCGAGACCGCGGGTTCGAGCCCCGTCTATCGCTCTTCAGGACTTCGGATTTTCCGAAGTCCTTTTTTCTTTTAAGAACCACTATAAAAGAACTGCGGCATATCCATTTGATAAATATGCCGCAGTCCATTAGGAAGGATTATAGTATAGAATTATAATTTCAGATGTCGGCTTGTACTCAGGATTGTTCTGAGATAGTGTCGGAATCACCGTAAAAGGTCAGAAGATAGAGTCCGCAGATTCCAACCAGACCATATACGATTCTGGAAACCCAGCTCATGCTTCCGAAAAGGAGAGCGACCAGGTTCAGATTGAAAAAACCAATCAGTCCCCAGTTAACAGCTCCGATAATGGCGATAGTCAGCGCCGTATATCTTAAACATTTGCTTCCCATAAGTCACCATCCTTTCATAACCTGTCGCTGTATACAGCTTTTACAGGAATCATAAAGCCAGTACACCGTTTTCGAATAATGTACTATACATTTCATATTGTTTCACGGAAAATAAAAAATATACACAGCTTTCAAATTTGGTTTTGAAAAACTGTGTATATTGTTTTTTTACTGATAAGTTAATGTTTATAACTTAGAGATATGATTGGTGTTCACTATCATCTCTATTGCTCAGCTATTTTACTTTAAGAATCTGTTTTGCGGTTGCATCTTCGTCAAAGGAATATGCTTCCTGTGCCTGAACGGTGACATCACTTTCATCTGTCAGTGTAAATGCCTGACATACATTTACAGTCTGTCCCGGTTGGATTTCTGCTGTATAATGATCAATTGCATCATCATTATTCTCTGGAATAGCAGCCTCACAGACTTCGCCATGCTGGTAAGCTTTCAGACTTACATCAACCATTGCACTGGATGCGGAAGATGAATTGTTGGTGTAATCATAATAAACCATAATACATGGAGTTCCTGCAAAGTCTTTGGTGATCACATGTTTCGTGTATTTGATCGTAAATTTCTCTGTGGTAAGATTCAGAATGTCATCAGCAGTTGCCTCTGGTGCATTGGCTGTTGAATTTTCGCTGTCTGCATTGTTAAGCGAATTGTTGATTTCTTCCTCTACACTCTTGAAATTAGCAGACATGATTTTTACTGTTTCATCATCCAGAGAAACGATTTTCCATCCGGAATCTGTTTTAATTACCGGGTAGGTGATATCTACTTCTGAGAATACATCTTTTTCTACTTTCTTTGCCTGTTCATTCAGAATAGATGCAAGCTTTTCCTGAGTTTCTTCTGTTGTGAGCTGATTTCCGGCATAAGCGTTTGAAACGATCTGACGGAGAAACTCTGTTATGGTTGCCTTGTAAATATTGGTTCCGTCAATGTAAGTAATGTGAGCAGTGACAGAAGCAGTACCATTCTGAATGTCAAATCTGTTCTTTGTGATCTTGTAGGTCATTTTCTTATTGATTTCTGAGAAGAAATCAGTGTATGCAGCGTTTCGGATATCTGCATTGTCCAGCGCAGAGAGATCACTGCTCTGAATCATAGATTCCATTGTAGTAAAGTCCATATTCTTCATGCTGTCAAGAAATTGTTCCACTGCTTTGCGTGGCTGCTGGCGCTGATAGAAATAGAATCCTGTGCCTCCGCCAATGGCGAGAACCAGGATTAAAATAAAGATAATCAGCCCGGCGTGTCCTTTTTTATTCTTTTTTGTCATGTTTCCTCCTGTCTTAGGGTTAAGCTCTGAAACGTATTGTACTGTTACTGTAAGGATTGCTGTTTACGAAGCGTGTCATTGCTCACCTATGTTAATTAGTGAGAATGGATTGAACGCTAACAAAATGTAACAATTTGATTATAACAGAATGCGTTGACAATGGCAAATACCTTACCTATAATCAAAATAACAGGATAAGGTAAGGGTATAACAATAATAAAAACAGGAAAGAAGGCGTGAATTTATGAAGTACGAGAGCTCTTTTAAATCAGAAGCGGATAATCTTGAGATTTCGATTATGGCGGTGATACCGGATAAGAAGCCATATCGCGCAGTCGTGCAGCTGGTGCATGGGATGAGTGAGCATAAAGAGAGATATCTTCCGTTTATGGAATATCTGGCGAAGCTTGGATATGTGACAGTGATTCACGATCACAGAGGACATGGAAAAAGCGTAAAATATCAGGAGGATCTGGGTTTCACGTATGGCGGAGGCGCACAGGCGATGCTTCAGGATATCCGTACGGTAAACAGAAAAATACATGCCGGATATCCGGAACTTCCAGTGATTTTGATGGGACACAGTATGGGTTCGCTGGCGGTAAGAGCATTTATAGCAGAGCATGACAGCTGTGTCGATATGCTGATCGTATGCGGCTCTCCAAGCTATAATACAGCAATGCCTCTGGGCGTAGGAATTGCGAAGCTGGAGAAAACGCTTTTGGGATCCAGACATCGAAGTAAACTGATTGAAGCGATGTCTTTTGGTGCGGGCGTTGCCAAGTTCAGAAAAGATAAAACATGTACCGCATGGATCTGCTCAGATCCTAAAGTGGCAAGAGAATATGAAGAATCTGAATTATGTGGATTTACCTTTACGGATGATGCGTATCTTGCGCTGTTTGAGTTGATGAAACGTGCTTATGATGTGGAACATTTCTCATGTACAAATCCGAAAATGCCGGTATTGTTTGTAAGCGGTGCAGAGGATCCATGCCTGATCAATGTGCGTCATTTTGCAAAGACAGTAAAGGCAATGCGTCATGCAGGTTACAGGGACGTAAAAGGAAAACTGTATCCGGGAATGCGCCATGAGATTCTGAATGAAATCGGAAAAGAACAGGTTTATCATGACATAGCGGTCTATATGCGGAAGAAAGGATTTTAGGGTCTGGAAAAGCATATAGGTTCCTTTGAATGTATAAAATGAATATATCTGGTGAAACTATATAAATCCTTAATATTTTAAAATATTGTGGATGAAAAGGAGAATCAGATATTGAAAAAAATTAAAATATTGCTGCTATTGGTAGCTGCATTTGTCTGTGTAAATTGCAGCGGATGTGCGGACAGAAAACAGGAAACAGAGCAGGGAGAACTTGTAAGGAATGAGACTGTCGGAGGTTACTGTTCACACGCCACTATCCCGCGAGGTGTTTTGGCATGAAAATGCCAAAATCCCGAGACATGCCGCGCGAATTTATGCGATTAGCATAAATTCTGTGCATCGCGAAGCGTGTTACTGAGAACGGAGTGAACAGTAACTGTCGGAGAAATCTGGCAGTCTTTCTTTTTCAGAAGACTTTACGTCTGAGTAAAAAAATGGTAAGATAATAGTCAATTTAACCGAACCCACAAAAGAATTGGAGGTTTTTATGGAGGAAAATAAGAATAAAGAACTACAGGAAGATACACAGGAAGTTGTGGAAAATCAGGAGGAAACGAAATCTCCTAATGCACGATATGTACTTTGGATCCTGGCTGGAGGCTACTTATTATACACAGCTTATAGCCTGTGCAAAGGATTTATAGCAGGTGAAGAAGGTACAAGCATTGGCTTTCTGCTTGCCGGAATTGCGTTTGCGGTAATTGGAGCCGGATTGGTCTTTGTAAGCGTCAAAAATATGATTTCAGAAGACCGACTCAAGAAAGCAAAGGAAGCAACAAATGCAGCAGTGAAAGCGGCAGCAGGCGGAGAATTTGCAAAAGAAAGTGAACCGGAAATACATAAATCTATGAGCATTGCTGAGAGGGCAAATCTTACGAAAAGACTGGATGACAAAGAGGAAGATGAGAAAGAATGAAAGTATTGATCACATTGCTGAAACCTCTTTCTTTTCTGCCGGCACTGCTGATGATGTATATCATTTTTTCATTTTCAGCGCAGCCGGGAGAGGTTTCCGGAAATCTGAGCTATAAGGTAAGCTATGAAATCGTGGAAATGAAAAGCGAACTTTTATCAGAGAATTTAAGCAGTGAGGAACTGGCTTATAAAGCGGATGGGATCCACTATTATGTGAGAAAAGCTGCGCATATGACAGAGTATTTTCTGCTTGCAATTGCGATTTCCTTTCCGTTATATGTGTATGGAGTGAGAGGAATCTGGCTGATGCTCCTTGCCGGAATCGTCTGCGTAGGATTTGCGGGACTTGATGAATATCATCAGTCGTTTGTTGGCGGTCGTACTCCAGCGATAAAGGATGTGGGGGTTGACAGCAGTGGTGCTTTTATCGGTATACTGTTAGTACAGGCATTTTGCTGGTCTGTGTTAAACAATCCAAATAAAAAGAAGAAAAAGAGAAAATAATTAATATGGACTGAAAAAATGTGAAGTATCTGCTGTAAAACAGAAGCTTCACATTTTTTGGAATAGAATTACGAAAGCTTGTCCAGTCCCATTTTAGTGTGGCGGATAAAAATATCTCTGATCGCCTGAATCTCCCCCAGTCCTTTCAGCGTACAGGTGACAGAATAGCCCTCTCTTTCCAGAATGCTTTTCCAGGAATCATCATCTTCTCCGGACATATCATTGGTCGCGTGATCTCCTGCAACGATCATAAAAGGTGCCAGATGAATATGGGCCGGATGAAGTTCTTTTAACTCATCAAGAAAACTTTCGATAGAAAAATCCCCCTCAACAGTTCCCATATGCATATTTGAATAACCAAAATGTTTAAACAGGCCGTCCATTTCCGGATAGAGTTCATTGGCAACATGTTCTGTTCCATGTCCCATAAATAAAAGAACTTCATCAGAACCTGGATGATATTCGGAAGCCATGGCCTGACAGACCTCTTCTTTGTCCTGTTTTGTAACCATCAGAGAATCACAGATAATGACAGAATCAAAATCCTTTTTATGTGCAAGAACCTTTTCTTTCATAGCATCACTCTCAAATCCGGTGATCACATAGGTTGGCTGTACAATTACATTTCGAATTCCGTCCGCTTTCAGCTGGGTCATTGCCTCATCAATATCCATAATGTGGATCCCGTCCCGCTTCCGGAGTTTGGCGCGGATACGGGGACTTGTCCATGCGCGGTATAACGGATATTCCGGAAATGCATGATGCAGGTCAGATTCAATCTGTTCAATTGTTTTTTTTCGTGTTTCTTCATAACTTGTACCGAAGCTGATAACAAGAATTGCTGTTTTTTCAGTTACCCCCATTTTAAATCTCCTTATAATAAGTATATTGGCATTTACCACAACTGCCACTGACAGGTTTTCCGCAAAACAGATGTAGTGGCGGTAAAAGGTAATTGACTGCGCACTCATATAAAAAAGATGTCATGATAATAGACATTGTTTTTTATTATACAGGGAGTTATAGGGAAACACAAGTAAAAGCTAAGATTTTGACGTCTGAGTATCTCTGTATGCAGATGGAGTGACATTCATTTTTTTCTTGAAGCTTGTGCTGAAATAATATTGATTGGCGTAACCGCATTTCATACTGATTTCCTTCAGAGTCATGTTTGTGGCTGTAAGATAACGGCAGGCGGCGTTGATTCGCTGAGTAGTGATATAGTCACTAATACTCACGCCCTGTTTCTTTTTAAAGAGGGCACTCAGATAAGCCGGGCTGACATTGGCTTCGCTGGCGATATCGTTCAGACACAGAGTATTGCTGGCATAGTTTTCGTCAATATATGAAGTTACGGATTCGCATAATTTCTGGTGATAATCATTCAGAGAAGAATCCAGTTTCCGGCAGAGAAGACGGCAGAGTTCGTTGAGCCAGCCACATAGTTCTTCTGTGGTATGAAATTCTTCCAGATGATTGTATACATACAGGATCTTTGCTTCCAGATCATGGGTATCCAGGTTTAATTCATAGAAAAACTTCAGAATCCTTCCAAGCAGAGAGTAGATCTGGATAAATGCGAAACTTTTAGTGCGGAAGTTCTCAGTAAGCCATCTGGAGAAATCCTGAAACCAGGAGTCAATTGCAGAAACATCCTTTTTGCACAGAAGGCGGATTAATTCTTCCTCTCTGGAATCGGAGAAATCAGTGGCAGATAAGTCATGTCCAAGAGCCTCACGTCCGTCAAATACGTTCTGGTGTGGGAAAAAGAAACGATAATCCAGTGCATGAACAGCACTTTCATAAGAACGGTTCAGATCCCACAGATCCTGTACAATGGCACCGATTCCGGCATTCAGGACCAGTCCCTGTGAATTGCAGTTATCTACAAGTGCAGAAATGATTTTATAGGTAAGCTGGCGAAAATTTCCGGACTGGCAGCCACTTTGTCCGATTACACACAGATAACCATCAATATCCTGCAGGGGATAAATATAATTTAATTCTGAGGTTTGTTCTGTGATCAGATCACGGAGATTCAGCAGTTCCATCTGAAATTTCTCAATGCCATAGGAATCCTTGAGAGACTGTGCATTTTCCAGTTCAAGAATCACTACGTTATAAAAATCATAATCCAATTTGAGGTTCAGGTAGTTCAGATAAGGTTTGAGACGATAGGAAGCCTCCTGCCTGGAACGGTGAGTGATATCACGGAAAAATTTTTCGATAAGTAAAGGTCTGCTCTGTTTAAGCAACTGCAGATTTTTCTGCTCACGTTCCATCAAGGCAAAAGCATTTTTTACTTTCTGGATCAGGTATGCGTAATCCAGAGGTTTTTCAATATAATCCAATGCACCAAGAAGCAGAGCGCGTCTTGCATATTCAAATTTATCATAGGCACTGATCAGTATGATTTTTACCATTGGATTAATATCCAGTGCCTGCCTGCTCATGGAAATTCCGTCCAGATCCGGCATTTCAATATCTGAGATGATCAAATCTACAGGTTCGTTTTTCATAGCTTCTATCGCAGAAGTTCCGTTGTAGCAGATATGTATGATTTCTGCGTTCAGAACTTCCCAGTCTATGTTCTTTTCAATTCCTTCTGCTGACAGATAATTGTCATCTACAATCATTATTTTCCTCATCTGTATCCTCCATTTGCTGAAATTCAATTGTGACATAGCTACCGTTTCCGGGATGGCTGTCAATACGCACAGAGCCGTTACCGTACAAAGGATTGGAAATGCGGGCGCTTACATTTGAAATTCCAAAATGTTTTTCATAATTTATGACTTTATTGTCTATGGCATATCGGAGCTGTTCCAGTGTCTCCGGAGACATTCCGGCTCCATTATCTTCAATGGATATCACTACGGTATCATCACCGTAGAGCACCTGAATGGAAATAAAAACTTCAGGAGTATCTGCTGAAAGACCGTGCAGGATAGAATTCTCCAGGAATGGCTGTAATGTAAATTTGCAGATCATGAAATTTTCTATTCCGTCTTCAGCATTGATTTCCCAGTTAAGATTGTCTTTATGGCAGAGTTTCTCCATTTCCAGATACAGGCGGGCAATTTCCAGCTCGTCTTTGATCGGTATCAGTTCTTTTGATTTTCTCAGTGTCAGTCGGTAAAAGGCAGTCAGATTTGTCAGCATCTGATCTGCAATATCCAATTTGCCAAGTGCCTGGCAGGTTCGGATGGTTCCAAGGATATTGTAGAGGAAATGTGGGTTGATCTGTGACTGTAACAGCTGATATTTCAGGCGCTCTTCATTAATGGAGAGACTGACAATAGATTTCAGATTCTGGGCAATTGTGTGCTGCATATCTTCAAAAGTAATCCCCAGATTGTCTATTTCATCATAATTGGAAGCATCAGCCGGATGCGGGAGTGTGATGATGGAAAGGTGCTCCGGATCATGTCCGAGATGAAAGGATTCCATGGCATAGGACAGTGCGGCAATTCTGCTTGTCAGTTTCCTGGAAAAAAAGATTACAATAAAAATAGTCAGCGGCAGAGAAATAATTACAGTGATCAACAGTGTTTTGATCAGTACCTGTGTATTGCTTTTGATATAGTTTTCCGGGATTTCCGTAATATGCAGCCAACCGTTATCCAGAGTGCGGCAGTTATAGTAGATGTCATTGTCTTTAAAGAAGGAATTGGTATTTTCCAGAAACATCTGTTTTATTGAATCTGAAATCCAGGTCTGATTACGGGAAGAATCACTGTGAGCTGCAATTTGTCCCTGTGGTGTCAGAATGTAACTGGAAATTGCGGTATCAGAAGCAGAAGTCTGAAGATACCGGGAAAATTCATCGCAGTCAAGTGCAATACAATAAGCATATTCGAGAACATTGCTGGATTTGTCCTGAAGAGCACGAAAACACAGCAGTGTATTTGCGCTTCTTTTGGAAGCAGATATAACTCTGGGTAAGGTGGTATTTTTCTTTAACAGCCACAGGGAAGAAGAACCTATGGAATGTAATTCAGATTCGCTGATTCCATAATTGAAAAGTTTATCTGTGGAAAAGAAATATATACCCTCATCAGCTCCGGTTTGTTCCGGTTTTAAAAAAACATATATATGAAAGAAATCAAATGTAGATTTATATAATGAAATATTGCTTCTCATGGATGTTAATGCCTGCATGGTGCCAACCTGATCTGGGGAAGAGTGTTCAAAAGCGTACATCTGATACTGGATGGTGTCAGCAACGTTTTCGGTCTGGTTCAGACGGCTGTTAAGCTGAAAAATAAGCTGTTCATCAGACATCAATGCAGAGTTTGTGATTCGGTCTCTGGCAAGATTATAGGAAACATGGTAACTGACCAGTGCAACAAGTGTCAGAGGAAGCAGGGTTGCAACCAGAAAGGCAATCAGGAGTTTTGCCTGAAATGAGGAAAATCTGGAAGGAATCCATTTATGATAATTTATTTTTTTCAAGTTGAGTTTCATTACACATAATACTCCTTATATGAATAGGTTTGATTTTATCAGGTATCTTTTTGAAGATTGCCATATTATACAGCAATTCTGTAAAGATGCAACACAGTGTTCATCTGCTATCTGTATTATAAAAAATCAGAATGAAAAAAACAATAGAACGAAAAATAATATAAATCAATCAAAAGAAATTGTATTTAGTAAAAAGAGTGTTTTTGTTATTCTTTAATTACCAAATAACACAGAACAGTTGATGCGAGAGAACTGTTCGGAAAAGGAGAGAATATGAGGAAAAAAGTGTTAAGTGCAGTTTTAGCTGCAACAATGGTGGCAGGAATGATGGGGAATGTTGTAAGTGTATCAGCAGAGGAGAAATATGATCTTACTTTATACAGCGTTAACACTACTGACCCGGATTTTGATGACTGGCTTGCAAATGTAGAGGAGGCAACGGGTTTAAATATCAATGTTATTGCAGCTCCGACAGATACAGACACACGTCAGCAGAAGATTACAACGATTCTTTCTACAGGAGATTCTTCCGTAGACATTGTCGAAATCAACGATGAAATGAGTGCTGCATTCAAGAATTCCGGATGGCTGGAAGGTCTGAATGACACGGTTATGACAGATGATATCATTGATCAGTTTGCGCAGGGGTATATTCAGGATATGATCACAGATAAGGATGGAAATATTGTAGGAGTTCCGGGATATACAGGATATCTTGCATTTTGGGTAAATCAGGAAATTATGGATGAGGTGGGAATCGAATCCATTGATACAAAAGAAGATTTCATGAAATACATGGAAGCAGTTTCAAAAGATGGACGTTTCGGATACGGCGGTTCCTGGGAAAAGACATATGCATTTAATGAAATTGCACAGTTTGTAAATATGTTTGGCGGTGACTACTTCGACTGGACAAAAGAAGAAAATAAAGAAGCAATTCAGTTCCTTCATGATCTGGTTGCCAACAAAGAAACACCTGTTGATCAGATCGCAGATAAATATGATCAGATGAATCCAAAAATCAATGATGGCAAATACGGATGCTGGTTTATGTGGGGCTTAGGTACGGATTATGCAAAGGCAGATATGCTGGGAGCTGACAAGATCCACATGGCAATGGTACCTGATTTCAGCGGCAATGGAGAGCGAGCAATCTTTACAGATTCCTGGAGCTATGTGCTGAACAGTGCATCCAAAAACAAAGATGCAGCCATTAAATTCCTGCAGTATATGGCAGATGAAGGTGGAATGGAAGCATCCTATAAAGCATTTGACAGATATCCTGCAAGAAAGGATGTTGCAGAAAAAGTTGTTCCGGATACTGATCCTGCAAAAGAAATATACAGCCAGTATGCAGAAGAGTGCAACGTACAGGGACGTCCGTTGGTAGCACAGACAATGGAGTTCATCAGTGATATGGGAACTATCTTCCAGTCCTGCATGAAAGATGAGATCACAGTAGATGAGTTCTGTAAAAAAGCACAGGAAGTCGTTGATACATATCAGTAAAAACGGTATTCGTTTAAAGTCTTTTGAAATACTGACACATAAAAACTGACATAATAAATGAAGGTATAAAGCAGAAAAATCTGCTTTATACCTGTGCTTAAAGATATGAAGGAGGGAGTACCTGTGACAATCAGTAAAAAATCAATGAAATGGATTCCGTGGCTGTTGGTGTTACCTGTGGTTATTATTCGTGGATTTACGACTTTGTATCCGATTTTAATGACAGTTAGAAATAGTTTTTTTGATATTAAAATTCTGTCCGGAATTAATGAATTCTGTGGAATTCAGAATTACCTGAAAATTTTTTCAGATCCCAAAGTGCTTACATCTATACGTTTTACAGTGATTTTTGTAGTAGTATCAATGATATTCCATGTAATATTAGGTGTAGGTCTTGCTCTGATATTAAATATGAAATTTAAGGGACGTCGTTTTCTTCGTACGATTGTACTGATTCCCTGGGCAATGCCGGCAGTTGTTGTAGGTATGGCTGCAAAATGGGCATTTAATAATGATTATGGTCTGATCAATGACTTTATCAGATTGTTTGTCCATGGATACCAGAATAGCTGGCTGATCAATACAGGATCTGCAAGAGCTGCTGTAATTGCCGTGGATCTGTGGAAAGATCTTCCGTTCTTTGCGATTCTTGTATTATCCGGTCTGCAGTTTATTTCGGGTGATATCTATGAAGCCGCAAAAGTAGACGGTGCAAATGGAATCCAGTGTTTCTTCAGAATTACATTACCGTTGATACTGAAAAATGTACTGACTTTATCTATTCCATTTACTTTATGGAGACTGACAACCTTTGATATTGTATATTCTATGACTTCAGGTGGTCCTGGAGAAGATACGGCACTGATCGCATACAGAATCACGACAGAGGCGTTTACAAATCTGAATGTCGGTTATGCATCTGCACTGGCAATGTTACTGTTTGTTGTAATGGCAGTATTCAGCTGGCTGAATATACGTGTTATGAACAAGATTGATAACTAAAGGAGGAAATACCATGAAAAAAGATTCAAGAAAATATAACATATATCATGGTGTAATGGCAGGTGGAAGATGGGTACTGTTTGCAATTGTCTCATTTATTATCCTGTTTCCGGTATATTGGATTTTTATTTCCTCTATTACACCTTCCGGAGAATTATTCAAAACACCGATTGATTATCTGCCGGATCATCCGACACTGGAAAGCTATAAGTTTCTGATCGAGAACGTAGGACTTTTATCAAAAGTGGGAAATACAGTATTGATCGTAGGTCTTACACTGGTTATCAGTACTGTACTCTGTGCAATGGCTGCATACGGATTCTCACGTTTCACTACAAAAGGAATCAATATTGCTTTTGCATTTATTATTGCAACTATGTTAATTCCTGAGGTTGTTACAGCAAGACCATTATATGAGTTCATGCAGAAAGTAAAATTATATGATACATATCCCGGACTGATTTTGCTTTATATCAGTACTGTTATCCCATTTACGGTTCTGATTCTGAGAAACTTTGTGGGGGAAATCCCTATTTCACTGGAAGAGGCAGCAGCGATTGACGGTGCAACTTTTTCACAGAGACTTTTTACAATCGTATTGCCTCTTATGAAACCTGCAATCGCAACTGTATGTATTATCAACTTTATTACCTGCCTGAATAACTTCTTCACACCGTTGTTTTATTCAAATGGTATTCAGGTTCTTTCCGTTGCCATTGTACAGCTTCCACTGCGTGACAACATGTATGGAGTTCCGTGGGATCTGGTAAGTGCAATGGGATGGATCATACTTCTGCCTATCATTATTTTTGTTGCAGTCTTTGAAAAGCAGATCATGGATGGTATAATGGCAGGAGGAGTAAAAGCCTGATTATCTGAATGCTAAGAATATTGGAGGAAAACATTATGTATCAGTCATTTAAAGGTGGACTTGGTGGAATTGCTCTGTCAAAACATGGAAGAAGCCGTGCAATCAATGCAGAGAATCCACACGGAGAAAAAGGTAAAGGCGGAATGGCAGCGAGCCATCTGGGACCGTCCAGAAAAGGAAGTCCCTGCCTGAGAGATATTGAGCCGGGTGCAACTGTAACTCTTGCAGAGATGGAAGGTCCGGGAGAAATCAATCATATTTGGATTACAGTGGATAACAAGACAACAGATGCAGATTGTTTTGTATTGAGAGATCTGGTCATCCGTATGTACTGGGATGATGAGGAAACACCATCTGTGGAAAGTCCTCTCGGAGATTTCTTTTGCTGTGGTTTTGGAAGAGAGTGTATTGTAAATTCTGTCCCAATGGCAGTGGTGCCAAGCAGAGGATTTAACTGTTACTTCCCGATGCCGTTTAAGAAAAAAGCAAAAATTACTCTGGAAAATCAGCATGCAAATAAAATTCCGGCATTTTTCTATCAGGTAGATTACTGTCTGTATGATGAGCTTCCGGATGATATTACTTATTTCCATGCACAGTGGAGGCGAGAGCGACTGACAGAGAAGCAGAAAGATTATACAATCCTTGACGGAGTAAAAGGAAAAGGTCATTATGTAGGAACTTATATTGCACTTACCACACTGGAACGTTACTGGTGGGGCGAAGGTGAAATGAAATTCTATATTGACGGTGATGATGAATATCCCACAATCTGCGGAACCGGAACAGAAGATTATTTTGGAGGCTCCTGGAGTTTTGCAAAGCAGGTGGACGGAAAGACTGTGGAACAAAATTATAATACACCATATCTGGGCTACCCATACTATTCTGCTCATGATGAGCTGATCCATAATTTCTATCATAATGATGACTGTCCGCCGATGAGAGGTTTCTATCGCTGGCATATTCAGGATCCGATTTGTTTTGATGAGGATCTGCGTGTGACCATTCAGCAGATTGGAGTAGGTTACAGAGGATTATTTGAACGTCAGGATGATGTGGCAAGCGTGGCTTACTGGTATCAGACACACCCACATGCACCGTTTGCACCATTGATGTCAAAAGAGGACAGATGGCCAAGATAAAAAACAGAGGTGAAATGCTTGAAAAAAAGTGTTGTAATTTTCATAACTGCAGTATGTTTGCTTATTACAGGATGTGGAGGTACGGGGAGCTTATCTAAGCTCCCCTCATCGTCGTTTCACGAAGACAAACAAAAGCTGACAATCATGCATATTGATGCAGATAATAAAAGATTTCAGGATTTTATCGAGGAAACAGAAAAAAAACTTGATATGGAAATCACTGTGGAAAAATGTCCGTCCAATGCGGATAATCGGCAGGTAAAAATATCCACGATCCTGGCTTCGGGGGACAAAAATATTGATTTGATTTCCGTGAATGATGAGATGATTTCTGAGTTTAAGCATAAGGGATATCTGGAACCACTGGAAAAAAACGTTATGACAGAAGAAGTAAGAGACAGCTTTCCGCAGAAGTATCTGGAAAGCATTTGTGAAGAGAATGGACATATATATTCTGTCCCTTTTCAGATGGATATTATGATGTTCTGGGTAAATCAGGAGTTGCTGAAACAGGCAGGACTCGATGAGATAAAGAATACCGGTGATTTTGATATTCTGCAGAAGAGTTTGAAAAATCCGGATCAGTACGCTTATGGAGATGCATGGGAAAATACATATGTTTATAACAGTCTTTCGCAATTTGTGAATTTCTGGGGTGGCGATTATTTCGACTGGACTGATCCGAAAACCAAAGATGCAGCCAGATATATGAAAAGTATGCTGGATGAGAAAAATACATCGCCTGCACAGTTTGTAGATCAGTATGAGCAGATGGAAGAGAAATTTATCAGGGGAAAATATGGATGTGTTTTTATGTATACGAGTGCTCTGGGTACATTTCTTGATGCTGATGTATATGGGAAAAATAAAATACATATGGCACCGCTTCCCGTGCTTCATAAGAAAAAAGCCACTAATATTGCAACCTGGCAGTATGTTTTGAACAATGCTTCAGAAAATAAAGATGCAGCTGTCAGATTTCTTCAGTATGCAGCCGGTTATGAAGGCAGTACTGAATATGCAAAAATAATGAAAAGTTATCCTGCCAGAGTGGATGTGATCGAAAATGAGGATATTGATCTGGAAGGAATAGATATGATACGGAAATATCTCCGGGAATATACATTGAATGCACGTCCGTTATGTGAAAATTCCATGGGTGCTGTCTCAGATATGGGAAAACTGTTTCAGGGATATGTTCTTGGGCAATGTGAAGAGGACAGTTTCTTTGAGCAGGCACAAAATTGTATAAATACTTACTATTAAAAAGGCATCTTCGGATGTCCTTTTTAGTTGCGGATTTTTGATGCCGGATTTATAATAACAATAACAATGACAACAGGAGGCAGCTTCATGCAGAATCAACAACCATCAACTTTAAAGGAAATACGCGTCCATGGTACACAGGACTTTCCCTGTGCGTTCTATCAGACAGGAACAAGGATAAAGGGGAATATGGTGAAACACCACTGGCATGAAGAAGTAGAACTGCTTTATTTTTCGGGTGGAGAGTTCTGTCTAGAAGTAAATATGGAACGTTTCAACATTTCAGAGGAATGTTTTTATTTTATTAATCCCGGGGAACTTCACAGTATTTCTGTTGAAAAAAACGGCGGCTGTGTGGAAAATGCGGTGGTTTTTCATATGGATATGCTAAGCTCTGCATATGCTTTGGATCAGATTCAGACGAATCTGATCCAGCCAGTACAAAATGGCAGTATCCAGTTTCCGAGATGTCTGCGAAAGAATGAACCGGCATTTGAACCGGTAAGAAAATCTTATGAAGAAATCCGTAATGTATTTGGCGGAGATTCTTTTCGGGAGAATTATTATGACGGCGAGGCGGTTACGGATGATATCACCCGACAGTTGTTTATCAAATCAGCGCTGCTTCGGATTCTGGCGGTTCTGTCTGCGAATAATCTGTTTGAGGTAACGGAGAAGAATCATGACCACAGGATTGAGACAATCAAGACAACACTGACTTACATACAGGAGAATTACAAAGAGAAAATTTATATACGTGACCTGGCAGGACTGATCGGGATGAATGAGCAGTATTTCTGCAGATTTTTCAAGAAGGTGATCGGGCGTTCGCCTATGGAATATGTGAATGAGTACAGGATAAAAAGGGCTATTCATTATCTGAAGGAGTCTGACCTTACAGTTACGGAAATCTGTCTGGAATGCGGATATAATAATCTGGGAAATTTCCTGAGAGAGTTCAGGAAATATACGTCAACAACACCACTGCAGTACCGCAGACATTCATTAAAAGAAACACAGTAAATAAGAATATCGGTAATATAAAAAAGTCAAAATTTTGTATTTTTTTATCAAAAAAAGATAAGACAGAAGCCTTGGATTCTGATATAATTGCCGTAAATGAAAAAGAGACCTTAGGCGCTAAAGGTAAGAGATATAATACTGGGAACAAAGCAGACAATAGCGCCGGTTAATAAAAAACACAGGAGGATTTTTACAATGGTAAAGAAATGGTGGAATGAAAAGGTTGCTTATCAGATTTACCCGAAGAGTTTTTATGATACCAATGGAGATGGAATTGGAGATCTGAGAGGTGTTATTGAGAAGCTTGACTATCTGAAAGATCTGGGAGTTGATATTATCTGGCTTTCCCCCTGCTACCGCTCTCCGTTAGCTGATCAGGGATATGATATTTCAGATTATTATGATATTGATCCTCGCTTCGGAACCATGGCAGATATGGATGAACTGATTGCTGAGGCTAAGAAGAGAGATATGTACATTCTGATGGATCTTGTTGTAAACCACTGTTCTGATGAACATGAATGGTTTAAAAAAGCATGTGAGGATCCGGATGGTAAATATGGTAATTTCTTCTATCTGCGTGACAAGAAAGAAGGAGAACTTCCAACTAACTGGCGTTCTTATTTCGGCGGACCTGTATGGGAAGATCTTCCAGGAACAAATAAACAGTATCTGCATGTTTTCCATAAGAAACAGCCCGATCTGAACTGGGAGAACCCGGAAGTAAGGGAAGAAGTTTATAAGAATATCAACTGGTGGCTGGATAAAGGTCTTGGTGGATTCCGTATTGATGCGATTATCAATATCAAGAAAGCACTTCCGATGCATGACTATGAGCCGGATCGTGAAGACGGTCTTTGCAGTATCAGGAAGATGCTGAAAGAAGCAAAGGGAATCGGTGACTTCCTTGGCGAGATGAGAGACCGCACCTTTAAAAAATACGATGCATTCTCTGTCGGTGAAGTTTTCGATGAGAAGGATGAAGAGATTCCGGATTTCATCGGCGATAATGGATATTTCTCCAGTATGTTTGACTTCGAAGAGACTATCTGGGGGGCATCTGACAAGGGATGGTATGACTGCAAACAGATTACTCCGGATGCCTACAAGAAATGTTGCTTTACAACACAGAGAAAAATTGGCGATATCGGATTTGTTTCCAATATTATTGAAAATCATGACGAGCCTCGTGGTGTCAGCAGATATATCCCGGAAGGTGACTGCTGTGACGCAAGTAAGAAGATGCTTGGCGGTCTGAACTTTATGCTTCGCGGACTTCCGTTTATCTACCAGGGACAGGAACTTGGTATGGAGAATGTGAAGTTTGAATCTATTGATCAGGTAGATGATATTTCCAGTCTGGATGAGTACAAGGTAGCTCTGGAAGCAGGATGTACACCTGAGGAAGCGCTGAAAGCTGTTTCCAGATTCAGCCGCGATAATGCCAGAACACCGATGCAGTGGACAGATGGTGAGAATGCAGGATTTACGACAGGTAAACCATGGCTGAAGGTCAATGCGAATTATACAAAGATCAATGCAGAGAGCCAGATGAATGATCCGGAATCTGTGAGAAGTTTCTATAAGAAACTTATCGCACTGCGTAAGGATCCGGAATACAAAGAGACTGTTGTTTACGGAGAACTGGAACCTGTATGGGAAGACGTACACAATCTGATGGCATACTATCGTAAAGGGGATAAGAATCTTCTTGTAGTTGGTAATTACCAGAAAGAGCCGCAGACAATCGAGCTCGCAGGAGAGTGCAAGAAAGTTCTGATCAATAACTATGATGATGTAGCTATGGATGGAAATAAGATTGAGTTGAAGGGTTATCAGTTCCTTGTTATTGAAATGTAATAAGGAAAATGAGATAGTCAAAAAGCAATATAAAATTGAAAGAATGATGGAGAGCATGGAGCAATCTATGCTCTCTGTTTTTGTTTTTGGAATCTAATGTAGCAGTTAATTGATTCTTGTTTGGTACATAGATATAGAGAAAAAAGAACGAAAATCCAGAAAAGCATTTTGAAAGAGTTTCGTTCTTTTTATGTATAGTTATGCGATGAATTAATCCTGTTTATCGGAATTCAGAATTTTAACACTGTCACGTACAACAAGTTTGACCGGAAGTGTAATACTAGTAGACTTTGGGACCCATCCGTCAATCATTCTGAGCAGATACTCGACAGCCATAGTTCCACGCTGAGAGATATTCTGGTGAATCGTAGTAAGGGGAGGAGAGACTACCTGTGCATACAGATTGTCATCGAATCCCGTGATAGAGAGGTCTTCCGGAAAACGGATGCCCCTTTCGCGGAGATATTTCATCAATGTGACTGCATAATAATCTGAGCAGCACATAAATGCAGTGAATTTGTGTGCGACAGCGTAAATCTCTTCCATACTTCCCTGACGTTCATATTTAGATGGACGGATTACGATAAGATTGTCGAGATCTACATCTATGTTATATTCCTGAAGAGCACGTTGATGACCGGTATAACGGACATAATCTACACCTTCCATATTATCAGCAAGGAAAGCAATCTTCCGGTGACCGCATTCCAGAAGATATTTAGTCATCAGATATCCACCCTGCTCATCATCAAGACCGATATTTACATATTTGGCAATATTTTTTGGCGTATAACTGTCGATGAGGACAACAGGATTCTTATATTTACTCTTGATTCGCAGGTAGTCATCATGGAGCATACCGATAAGAATCAGTCCCTCGGTGTTCCAGCTTACTACATTGCGGATGATTTCGTTGATGTCTTCGGATGTATAAAGCATCATATAATATCCATGTTCGCGGATCGCTGCCTCCAGGGCACCAAGCAATTCTCCGTGAAATGGATCTGCAAAAATATTTTCGTATTTGTCTTTGCGTCCTTTTAGGACAATTCCAATCAGTCTGGAATGATTCTGCGCAAGGTTCTTTGCACTCATATTAGGTACATAGTCATATTCATCCAGAAGCTTCTGGACTTTTTCGGCAGTTTTCTGAGAGACTTCGCTGGTTTTTCCGTTAATGACGTTAGATACCGTTGTGGTACTGATTCCCAGCATTTCTGCCATTTCTTTGATTGTAATCATTTGAAACACCCCGATGTGAAAAAAGTCTGTAGATATAAGAGTGAAAATGCAAAAGTATTTGAAATCTTATATCCTGTTATGTGGATATTTTAGCACAATGATATACAAAAACGCAAGTATTGCACAAAAAAACTTGAAATAAATGCAAAAAAATTGTCACTGTTGCTCATAAGCCTTGGGGATAAAATAGAAGAATGCCGCCAGAATAATCTGGCAGCATCCTTCTGAGGTTGTATATGAGAAAATATATTTCCGGTAACTGTTCAGTATTTTTCACAGTCACTGATTCTTCAGAAAATTACAGTAATCTGGGAATTACTGTGATTCATAAGAAGCAAAATCATTTATTATTTCTGGATTACGATTGCCTCATAAGGTCTGAGGGTAATCTTTTCGCTTACTTTAGCATCGTTGTAGTTGGAAATCAGAATCTTTCCGTCTGTGAATTCTTCCGGAAGTTCTACTTCGCGGGTATTTTCACTGAAGTTGCAATATACGATGAGTTTTTCATCTCCGAGTGTACGGATGTAAGCGTAAATATCTTTATCGTCATCAAGAATCAGATCATAGGTACCGTAAACGATCAGATCACTTTCGTGACGAAGTTTGATCAGTTTCTGATAATATTTAAATACGGAATCCTCGCGGCTTACCTGGTCTTTTGCATTAATCTTAGTGTAGTTCGGGTTCACCATGATCCATGGTGTAGCATCGGCACCGGAGAATCCTGCGTTGGCACTGTCATCCCACTGCATTGGAGTTCTGGCATTGTCACGACCTTTGTAGCCGATCGCTGCCATCATTTCTTCCTCGGTCATTTTGCCCTGTTCCGTTAATTCGTGGAAAGCATTGATACTTTCGAGGTCGCGGAAGTTTTCGAGAGTGTTGAACGGGCAGTTTGTCATACCAAGCTCTTCACCCTGATATACGTAAGGAGTACCCTGCATCATATGAATACAGGTTGCAAGCATTTTTGCAGAGATTTCTCTGTATTTATCGCTGTCGTTACCGAAACGGGAAACGCTTCTTGGCTGGTCGTGGTTCTCCCAGTAAAGGCTGTTCCATGCAATGTCCTGGAGACCTTTCTGCCAGCGGGTAAGAATTTTTTTGAGGTCACGAAGATCCATTTTTCTGGTTGTCCATTTGCCGGCTTTTTCATCGCTGTCAACATCCATATGTTCAAACTGGAATACCATGTTCAGTTCTTTTTCGTCGCTTCTTGCGTATTTCTTTGCTTCTTCGAGAGTAACACCGGAGCATTCACCTACTGTGATGGTATCTGCATTGTTTAATGCTTTCTGACGCATTTCCTGAAGGTATTCATGTACATGAGGACCGTTTGCAGATACATTAAATGTTGCATATCCGTTGATTCCAGGTTCTTTGTCCGGGAGTTCCGGCTGCTCTTTGGAGATCAGGCTGATAACGTCCATACGGAATCCATCAACACCTTTTTCCAGCCACCAGTTCATCATGTCGAAAACTTCCTGACGTACGACCGGGTTGTCCCAGTTGAGGTCTGGCTGCTTTTTAGAGAACAGATGCAGGAAATACATATCTGTTGTTTTATCATATTCCCATGCAGGACCGGAGAAGCAGGAGCCCCAGTTGTTCGGAAGGCTGCCGTCTTCTTTTGCAGGACGCCAGATATAGTAATCTCTGTATGGATTGTCTGTGGATTTACGGCTCTCGATAAACCATTTGTGCTCGTCAGAAGTATGGTTTACAACAAGGTCCATCATAATTTTGATGCCTTTTTCGTGAGCTGTAGCGAGCATACGGTCGAAGTCTTCCATTGTTCCGAATTCGTCCATGATATCCTGATAATCACTGATATCGTATCCGTTATCATCATTCGGTGATTTGTAAACAGGAGATAGCCAGATAACATCAACACCAAGCTCTTTTAAGTAGTCAAGTTTGCTTGTGATACCGTTCAGATCACCGATACCATCTCCGTTGCTGTCGCAGAAGCTGCGAGGATAAATCTGATATACGACGCTTTCTTTCCACCATCTTTTTTCCATTGTAAAAACCTCCTGAAATGATTTATTTTATAAGTTTTTATGTTTAAGTTTTATTGACTGCTGTGGTGCTGAAATTGCACCACAACATATTCTATCTACATTATAAATACTTTTTGAGAAAAATGCTTTCAATATTTTGACGGATTTGTATATTATTTTGACTTCTTGCCTGGAAATTGCTATAGAATAGAAAACAGTAATAAATATGTGACGATCACAAGGATTTTGGTTGGCTGTGCTCTTGTATGTGAAAGCCAAATATTGTATAGTATAGATACTATAGCGTTTCCAGAGAGTATCTGGATAAAGAGTATTTGGGGCAGTGAAAACAGATATAATTGTGAGGAAAAATGAGAAGAATACAGATTATTGTAAATAACGGAGCGGGAACAGGGCAGGCGCACCGGGTATGGAATGAGACACAGCGTCTGCTTCGCGGGTATAAAATAAAATATGTGGCGCATACAACCAGATATCCGGGACATGCGACAAAGCTGGCAGAGAAGATTTCTTCCATGAAAGACGATGATCCTATTTATCTGATCGTAGTTGGTGGAGATGGAACGATCAACGAGGTTCTGAATGGGATCGCAGATTTTGACCGGGTACGGCTTGGAGTGATTCCGACAGGTTCAGGAAATGATTTTGGCAGAAACTTAAAATTGCCAAAAACACCGAAGGAAAGTCTGAAACAGATTTGCGCCAGTATCAGAAAAGATCAGCGAGGGGAAGAACTTTACAGGATAGATCTTGGTCAGGTAAGCTGGGAAGGATGTGAAAAGCCGAGGATTTTTGGAATCAGTGCCGGACTTGGACTGGATGCACTGGTGTGCAAGAAAGCTCTTCATTCCAGACTGAAGCAGGTTTTAAACCGCTTCCATCTGGGAAAACTTACATATCTTGCATTAACGGTGCAGTCACTTTTTACAATGGAAACTGCAAATGCAAAAGTGATAACGGAACATGGTGGATTTATCCTGCCGAAAATGATCTTCGCAGCTGCCATGAATCTGCCAGCAGAAGGTGGTGGTGTCCCGATGGCACCAGAAGCTTCACCGGAGGATGGCAGACTGTCTTTGAGTAGCGCTTCAGGTATTGCCAAATGGCAGACATTTTTCCTTCTTCCATTTCTGGTGGCGGCGAAACAGGAGAGAATCAATGGATTTAATATCAGGGAAGAAAACGGGTTTCGAGTGCTGCTTGATAAACCGATGGTGCTCCATGCAGATGGAGAATATTGCGGAGATGTAACAAGGGTAGAATTCAGATGTCTGGAGAAGAGACTGTGGCTGTTGCATGAAAAAGAGGGGGATTAAATGGGAAATTATTTGAATCCGGATAACTCCAAATTTCAGGAAGCACTCAATTCTGATATTTATGTAGATAAGACGGGTTTGATACGGTATACAAATTCTGTTTTACACACTTTACAGAAGAACATATGTGTCAGCAGACCAAGACGTTTCGGAAAGTCTATGGCTGCAAATATGCTGACAGCATATTACAGTAAAGGGTGCGATTCAAAAGAGTTATTTTCTAATCTTAAAATTGCAAAAGACACAGATTTTGAAAAATATCTCAATAAATATGATACGATTTTTTTGAATATGCAGGATTTTTTGAGTCGCAGTAATAATATTCAGGAGCTAATGGAACGAGTCAGGAAAATTGTATTGCGAGAGCTGAGAAGTGCTTATCCGGACGTGGATTTTTTTGATGAAAATGACTTGATTGAATCTATGCAGGATGTCTATGCTTACAGCAGATGTCCTTTTGTGATTATTATTGATGAATGGGATTGTATTTTTCGTGAGTATAAGCAGGATAAAGAAGCACAGGAGAAATATCTTGACTTTTTACGGGATTTGCTAAAGGATAAAGGCTATATTCATTTGGCTTATATGACAGGTATTCTTCCTGTTAAGAAGTACGGAACACATTCTGCTTTGAATATGTTTGATGAATTTTCTATGTTGAATCCAGGACCTCTGGGTGAGTATGTGGGATTTACTGAGGGTGAAGTTCAGGCGTTGTGTGCAAAGTACCAGATGGATATGGAAGAGATAAAAAACTGGTATGATGGCTATTCATTTAAGGGAGTTGCCTCTGTATATAGTCCACGCTCTGTTGTGAGCAGCATGAGACTGGGTGAGATTGGAAATTACTGGAATCAGACAGAGACCTTTGAGGCTTTGAAAGTTTATATAGAAATGAATTTTGAGGGTTTGAAGGATGATGTATTAAGTATGATTGCAGGTGAGAGTATTCCGGTGAATACGGGAAGCTTTACAAATGATATGACAACGTTCAGAAATGAGGATGATGTTCTTACATTA
The DNA here is from genome assembly GCF_056504575.1 of Blautia sp. CGZ-1-C1. NCBI lineage: Bacteria > Bacillati > Bacillota > Clostridia > Lachnospirales > Lachnospiraceae > Blautia > Blautia sp. CGZ-1-C1. Next base: position 1,341 of record NZ_JBWLUT010000047.1, on the reverse strand, counting down.
TTGGTGCATTTGGGATATCTGACATATGATTATGAAAATCGGTGTGTATCAATTCCAAATGCAGAAATACGTGAGGAATATGTTAATACGGTTTCGGTTGCTGACTGGGGCGAAGTATCAAAAGCACTGAAAAATTCAGCGGACACCTTAAAGGCAATCTGGCAAATGAGACCAAAGCAGGTTGCACAAGGGATAAAAGAGGCTCATTTTGAGACATCACATCTTCAATATAATGATGAAAATGCATTAAGCTACACGATTTCACTGGCACTCTATGCGGCCCGCAATTTTTATACAATGCACAGAGAACTGGCTGGTGGGAAAGGATTTGCAGATATTGTATTTATTCCAAGAAAAAAATTTCCGGATAAACCAGCAATGGTTGTGGAGTTAAAGTGGAATAAAAGCGCAGAGGGTGCAATTTCACAGATAAAAAATAAAGAATATTGCGCGAGTCTGGAAGAATATAAAGGTGATCTTTTGATGGTAGGTATCAATTATAATAAAAAAACAAGGGAACATACTTGTATAATAGAAGAATATAAAAAATAAGAAAGCGAGAGAGTAGAAAATAATGAGTTACGCAGATGATGTATTTATAAAAATGTGCCAGGATATCCTGGAGAATGGTACGAGCACAGAAGGAGAGAAGGTCCGCCCGGTGTGGGAGGACGGAACACCTGCCTACACAATTAAGAAATTTGGTGTGGTAAACCGATATGACCTTCGAAAAGAATTTCCGGCCATGACACTTAGACGTACTGCATTAAAGAGTGCTATGGATGAGATTCTCTGGATCTGGCAGAAGAAATCCAATAACATCCATGATCTCTTTTCATAGCCATATCTGGGATAGCTTTGGGCAGATGAAAATGGTTCTATCGGTAAAGCTTACGGATATCAGCTTTGGAGTGAAACATCAATATAAAGAAGGCATGATGGATCAGGTCAGCCAGAGTCATCTATGATCTGAAAAACAATCCATTCAGCCGTAGAATTATGACAAATATTTATGTGCATCAGGAATTATCTTCACGAGATGAACCTGTATCCATGTGCATACTCTATGACATTTAATGTAACTCAGACACCGGAAAATGAGAAACTGACATTGAATGCAATCCTCAATCAGCGTTCTCAGGATATTCTTACAGCAAATAACTGGAATGTCTGCCAGTATGCAATTCTGCTTATGATGATCGCACAGGTATGTGATATGGAGGCAGGAGAACTGCTTCATGTGGTTGCTGACTGTCATATTTATGACCGTCACATTCCTGTGGTAAAAGAAATGATCAAGAGAAAACCTTATCCGGCACCAATCGTTAAACTTAATCCGGA
>NZ_JBWLUT010000046.1:0-26681 GCF_056504575.1 Blautia sp. CGZ-1-C1 | reverse complement strand
CAAAAAAACAATACTTATTATATTACTGGTGCTGGTGGGAATATGTTTAATACCGGATTGTGTAGTTAGGTTAAAAAGAATAAGAAATTTTCAAAGTGTGCTTTTTTTTGTTATGATTGTTGTTCTTGTGACCTGTCAATATTGGACAGCGTATATATCTGGAAATGTAATAGTATTTGGAAATCTATATCTTCCGATATTTTTGACAATTTTTTTTCGGTGCACATTTATTCAATCTTATATTTGGGAATTTTTATATTTGACTAATATAGGGCTATTAAAATTATTATATATTATCACAGTTTGCGTGATTAAAAAAAGAAAAATAGGAGAATATATTTATTTCCAAAATATGCACTCTTATAGCTCAGGAATTTATTTGCTGGTTATAAGCGTTGTGATAATTTTGTTATTAAAATTGTTTCGCGTAAATAAATATGCTGGTGACATTTTTAAGAGGTAATCAAAAATTTTTCTATGGTTTTGCATTAGTCGAATATATACTTTTGTATTTTTTACTAAGCATACAAAATAAAATCCTTAAAATAGAGAATCTGGTAATTACTATAGTAGTAGTATCAGGAATTGCCGTAGTATTGATGATTTTATTTATGTTTTTTTTTGTTAAAAGTGTTAATATAGAAAAAAATATTTTGGAGGTGAAAAATAGAGCTGTAGAGCAGCAATATCAGGAATTAGAAGATGCATATCAAAAATATAGATGTATTATACATGATCAAAAGCATATGTTAAGTTTTATACAAGGAGTGTAGACAAAACAAAAGACTTAAATGGAATTGCGGCATATGTTGCAGATAATCAGAAAAAGTTCAGAGATGAAGAAAAAAAGTTTTGGACAGGTATAGATGTACTTGACAAAACAATTACTATGAAAAAAAGAAAAATGGATGCTTTGGATATAAATTTTGAATTAGATGCTTCGGTGGATGATACGATTATAAATACTACTGATTTGGTTATTATATTAAGCAATTTATTTGATAATGCAATAGATGCGGCTGTTAAGAGTAAGGAAAAGAAGATTTGTTTAAGAATAAAGAATATAAATGATGTATTGATGATGAAAATGTGGAATACAAGTACGAGAATTCCTGATGTAAAACGCGGAAAATTTGTAACAGATAAATTAGAAGCGGAAGGTCATGGATGGGGAATTGAAAGTGTAAAAGAGACTTGTAAAAAGATATATGATGGAAATATCACATTTAAATATGATTCTGATTTTTTTCAGGTAATTATTATTTTAAGTAAAAGTTAAAGGAGAGATAAAAAAATGACAGAAGAATTTATTGGATGTATTGAGGAAGAACTTAAGGAAATAGAACTGTTTTATGAAGAAAATGGAGTAGAAGTGGAAGCATATACTTTACATAACGGATCTTTTTTTTCAATATGTTGTTAAAGGAAATAGAAAAGGTATGCCAGACTTTAATCATTATAATAATGCGATATCAGAACGGATTTTTATATTGAGTATTCATGAACAAAAGGCGAAAGGCAATCTGAAAGGAAATACTTCTGAAGAACAATATGATTATTATGAAAAAAAATATCTTAACAATGCAACATATATAAAATCTTTACTGCAGGAATATCCCGAGTTAAAACGCTCTGCTTGAATTAAAAAATAACTTTATCCAGAGAGCAGAATGTGAAATCAGGAAATCTCTTTATGCAGAAAAAGAACAGATACAAAAAATATTCTGTGATGGAAGAAAGTTTTCCGGGGACTGTGGGAATTTACATGTCGAAAGGCGATACACACAGAGGAGGACGAAGTGTGGCGAAGGTAGAATTGGATAATGGAACAATTCTGTACTATAAGCCACATAGTCTTGATAAGAATATAAAATATCAGGAACTTTATAACTATTTATGCAGAAAAACAGGAATTTCCTGCAGGACGGTACAATATTTATCTCATGATTCCTATGGATGGGAAGAAAAAATTGAGAATATTCCCTGTAAAAACGAAAGTGAGGTGGAGCATTATTATTTCAGAATGGGCATACATCTGTTTTTGGGATATGCCCTTGGAGCAACAGATCTTCATGGTGAAAATATTATCGCACATGGAGAATATCCTGTGATTATCGATATGGAAACGTATCCGGGATATTTAAAACAACAATCAGAAAAAGACGGAAGTAGTGTAGAAGAAAAAATAAACAAAAGTACAGAAATAAAATTGGCAAATTCGGTTATACATACAGGAATGCTCCCTGTTCTCACATGGGGCAGAGGAAACAGCAGAGTTCTTATAAGTGCAATGGGAACAGAGGAAAAGATAAAAACGCCGTTTAAACTTCCTGTGGTAAAGGATGATAAAACATCTGATATCCACATAGAATATGAACCTGTGGAAATGCAGAATTAAGGGGTAGTGTAAAATAGTTTGTGTTTTTGGTAAAAAATAACTCCTTTTTGGTAAGAATTCAGATATGACAATTCTTATCGAAAAGGAGTATTTTTTATGGCAGTTGCAAAAGAACATATTCGACAGATCATCTCAGAAAACAACATTAATAGCGTTGCAGATATATACACGCTTCTGAAAGACAGTTTCAAGGATATCCTGCAGGAGCTGATGGAGGCAGAACTGGATGCAACTCTTGGCTACGAGAAAAACCATAAGGGAGATCTACAGACAGACAATAAAAGAAATGGTCATTCTACAAAAAACTTAAAGAGTCAATACGGTGAATTTCAAATCGACGTACCAAGAGACCGTAACGGTGAGTTTGAACCAAAACTCATCCCTAAATACCAGAGAGATATTTCCGGGAGTGAGGAAAAAGTGATATCTTTATATGCCCGTGGTATGAGTACACGTGACATCCACGACCAGCTCCAGGATCTTTATGGAATTGAGCTATCAGCTGAAATGGTCAGCAAGATCACAGACAAGATACTTCCTCAGGTTAAGGAATGGCAGTCCCGTCCTCTGAACCCGGTTTATCCGTTTGTCTTTATGGACTGTATTCATTATAAAGTACGTGAGGATGGCAGAATCCTGAGTCGTGCTGCGTATGTAGTTCCTGGCGTTACAGTGGAGGGATACAAAGATATCCTCAGCATTACAGTAGGCGCAAATGAAACCAGCAAGTTCTGGCTTGGGATGCTTAATGATCTTAAGAACCGCGGAGTAAAAGATGTCCTTTTCTTCTGCGTGGATGGTCTTCCGGGTTTTAAAGAAGCTATTCAGGCAGTTTATCCGCAGGCAGAGATCCAGAGATGTGTGATCCATATGCTACGCAATTCTTTCAAATATGTAAATTATAATGATCTGAAAAAGTTTTCCTCGGATTTCAAAGAAGTGTACAATGCTCCGAACGAAACAGCCGCTTTAACAGAGTTGCAGAACATGAAAGAAAAATGGGGGAAGAAATATCCGTACGCGATCAGTAACTGGGAAAATAATTGGGAAGATGTAAGTTCCTTTTTCCAGTTTTCTAATGACATCAGACGCATTATGTACACGACAAATATCATAGAAGGATTGAACCGCCAGTATCGGAAAGTCACGAAAACGAAAAGCGTATTCCCAAGCGATTCTGCATTGGAAAAGATGCTGTATCTTGCCAGCGAGAACGTAGTCAAAAAGTGGACGCAGAGATACCGGAACTGGGATCAGGTATTGAATCAGCTGATAGTCCTTTACGGAGAACGGCTTACTGCTTATCTGTAAGAGAAAAGAAAAGCAGGAATGGGGAAGCTCTTTTAAGCCCCTCATTCCTGCTCTCTGTCTATTCCTTCGGCATTTATATTATTGCCAGAAATTTCCGATCCTATTCCAGAGGTCGGGTGTGGGCAGAGCCCACAAAAGGCAATAATCATGATGCCTTACTTGTCATGCAAAAAAATCGAAAATGATGTATATAATTTTCCTACATGGCAATACTGTAAGTACAAAGATATATTCGACAGCCACATAATCATTAATTCGACAGCAAAATTTTACATATCTATTTCTTATCAGAAAGATTTACTTTCCATAGACACAAGAATTTTTACACCCTCGATTAAGGAATGCATTGTAAGAGTGAATTACTCGGCAACTGAGTTACCAGAGCATCTGAATTAAGGCGGGATACCGCCTTTTTTCAGGGTGCATCCATGGCACCACTACTGTTTGCTCTTTAGAGCTATACAGCTATTTTTATTATTTCCGGTGTTTTCAGTCCGGTTACGGACAGTTCTTTTTTTACTCCGGATACGGAGTGATATTTTCTCAGGATATTATATGCGCCTACCGCATCTGCATTATAGACTCTGTTTCCATTTCTGTACAACCCTCTCTCTTTCCGGTTGGACGGTTCCGCATATCTTTTCCCTACTTCTGGCGACAGCGGACTGCACTGGCTGGTATAACTTTCTTCCTGTTTTATAAAACGGATCCCATATCTTTTCAGCTTATATTCCAGCATGATGTAGATCCTGTTATACGGCAGGCTGTGAAGCTTCTGGTTTGTCCTGTGTCCCAGGTCTTTTTCTCTCCGGATGTTCCGGATATCCCCTGTAACGACACAGGTGATCTCCTGTTCCCGGCAGTATTCTGCAAGATATCTTGTGATCTTGTGCAGATAGTCCGTTACTGAGTCTTGTTTTCTCTTATATAACTTCCTGATATGTTTTGATGTGACCGGATGCTTTACTCCCTTTCCGGACTGCTGCCCATACCACTGGGCCTGCACCCTTGCGATCTCTTTATGGAAATATCTTTCCAATTCAAGGTACTTCCGGCCCAGGATAAACGTCTTCCCGTTTTCAGAATCATAACACGTCATAAGGTTGTGAAGCCCCAGATCAATAGACAGTTCATGTCCGTTCTGTGGAAGTTCTTCCTGGTCAGGAACCTCATAAACAACAATAATTTTACAGCTTCCCTTCTCCGGCGGATAGATCCGCATCTGTTTGATCTGATCCATGCCCCTGAAAATCTTATTTTCAAGGTAAAGAAAGTTTTCATGGATCTGATATGTTTCTTCCATATATTTTTTTAATGTCTTTGGAAGAGACAGACGGACTCTGTCCGTATCCCGCTCATGCACGATCCCCATCTGCATATAGGTAATGGGGATACTTTCCTGCTTAAACCGCGGCGGTCTGGGAGTCTCGATCCCCCCGGATTTTTTCAGGGCATAAAAAGACTTCCATGCCTTGTCCAGCAGCTTGCAGACTTCCTGGGCAGTCTGGGACGGGAGTTGTTTATACCACAGATCCTCTTTATGGGCTTTTTTCTGATAGTACCAGTCAGGATACTGCTCCATCCCTGTTTCTTTGTAATGCTGACGCTCGTAATTACAGACATTCCAGAGCTTGGATGCTGCATAGCACATATGCCCGATGAGGTTCGCATATTCCCGGCTGACCTTTATGGATGTTTTCTTTGACAGCAGCATTTCCTCTCCTCCATCGTATCAGTAAGCTTTGCTCTGATGTTCGATATACCTGCGGATATTTTCTTCCGATACAGATCCGACCGTTTCCACATAATAGGAATGGTTCCACAGCTCCCCTTTCCAAAGCTGGTTTCTTATTTCCGGAAAACGTTCGAAAAGTTTCCTGCCGGAGATCCCCTTCAGGTATTTCACTGACCATACCATATGGTAATTAATATTACACACACAAGTACGGTAATGTATAAGATTTTCTTTCATACATATATGATACCATGATATCAAAAATTTCGCAATAAAATATCGAACATATTTTCTCCTTTATAATGCTGGATACAGCTTTATATGGAGAAATGGAGAAATTGAATGAAAACCGTTTTGTTATTTTTATTTATTATGAGTGCAGATATGCACAGTTTGCGCTTTCATCTCGGTAATTGAATTGCCGAGGATTCCCGCTTATTATCCTAAATCAGAAACTGAAAATAGAAAAAATATGAATTGATTGTAGAAAAATAAAAGATGCGAAGTCTGACAACAGAAGAAATAAGCTTCTAAAAGGAATTGAGTTGACAAATCATGAGATTTTCTGTCTTTCTCAGAGGAACTGAAATGTTTTACTACTGAGAAAGGAGGTATGAAGATATGGAATCCACGGTTATGGAAACTGCAATATCGCAGGGAATCTGGGCCGTCCTGGCAGTTTTTCTTTTGATTTACATTGTAAAATCCAATGAACAAAGGGATGCAAAGCAGGAAGAAAGGGAAAAAAATTACCAGACAGTGATTGAGAATTTGACTGAAAAATTCCAAATTCTAAATCAGGTTCAGAATGATCTGAAAGAGATTAAGGATAATCTTCTTAATAAAAATTAAATAGGAAAAAGAAATAGAAGCTCTCTCTACAAAATGAATGTCACAGTAGGGAGGGCTTTTGTCATTCAGGTAAGAAAACAGATTAATTCAATATACAGGCAAAACACTCATATCCATTAGAATACATTTTATTCCAGAATTACAGAGGTTTATATAGATGGTGATATACTATGACAATATACCAATATTATTGAATGGAGGAAAAAGAGATGAAAGAATACAAGGTTATAACAGCACTTTTTTTGTCAGCAGTAATGCTGGGTACAGCTCCATTAACCGTATGGGGAGCGGAGAGTTTTTCGACAGGGGAATCTTTCAGTGATGGAACAGAAAATATTCCTGACATAGTAACAGATTCGGCTCTGTCTGGTGAATCTTCTGAAAGAGACTATGAGTTAAGCATAGAAACAGGTACGGATGTAGAGCTTACAGAAAGTGATTTTTATGATCCGGAATTTCGTGTAGAGAAATATGTGAAAGTCAGAAATTCAGGAAAAAAAGAAACAAGAGTCCGGGTAGATGCTTCTGGTCTTAAGAATTTTGAGGTAGATGATCAGATGGCAAAGTGGTCAGAGGATTATGAGGAACAGGATTCCAAAAGACTGCTGAAGCCGGGAGAAACTCTGGACTTTTTTGTACTGCCAAAGCAGGAATACGGAACATATGATGAAACGTTTGATTTCCTTGCAGATGACGGAAGCAGATATCCGGTTCATATCACAATGAATAGAGAGAAGAACCCAACGGAAAAGAAGAGTCTGGAAATTACCGAAAAATCTTCCGAGAGTTTCCCGATAATGCACTGGGGATATAAGACACTTCCGGAAGCCAGAATTTATGTTCTGAAAAATTTTACGGACATGAATATGGAACTGTCTTTCGATTACAGCAAAGACTGTAGTGTATCATCATCCGGAAATACCAGTCTGGCACCTGGAGAGAGTACAGAACTGAGTCTTTGTCCGCAGATGGGACTGCCAGTTGGAGAACATGATCTTGGAGTGACAGTGACTGCGAAAACAGCGACAGGAGAGACTATAACAAAGAAGATTTGGGATTCTTTCAGAGTAGATTCAAGGACATTTCAGGGACTGGTGGATACCATTGAACCTGTGACCGGAATTACCAATGGCGTAGAAAAAACTGCTGATGCTTTACATTTGCCATCGGTTCTTAAAGTCTATGGTGCTGAAGTGGATGGAGAAAAAACGACATTTTCTGCCGATGTAAAATGGGATGTGGAGAATTGCGCATATAACCCGAAAAATACGGCGTCTCAAAGTTTCACAGTTAACGGACAATTGGAACTGCGTGAAGGTGAAAACAATGAAGAGCTGGATACGTCTGTAAAGATAAAGGTACAGGTGGATGCGTACAAGGTGTTGAACAGACCGGTGATTGATTCGACATGGACCAGAGTGATCACGAATTATGCAGAACTTTCTTTAAGAGATACTTCTAATGAAGCAGACGGATATTTTTTTGTAGCAGCAGAATCTCAAAAGGAACTGGAAAAAGGAAATTATATCGCACAGGTGAAGGTCGCAAAATCTGAACTGAATCATTATCCTAAACTGAAATATATTCCTGAAGGGACGCATTATCTCTATTGCAGGGCATATAAAGAGGAAAGTGGTCATACGGAGAAATATGGTGAATGGTCTGAAGGATTTCTGTTAAAGGTAAATATAAAGACACCGAATGCACCTGTGGTTCAGAAATTACAGGTGAAGAAAAATGACGTTAAAATTATCCTTGGCAGTAATACAGAAGAACTGGATGGTTATGATGTTGTTGCTGCCAGAAGTAAAGACGGGGATGAGCCATCAGATTATATAAAGGTACAATGCAGATATTCAGGAAACAGCAAGGAACTCATTCTAAAAGGAGTACCGAAAGGAAACTGGTATATTGGTGTACATGGCTATAAATATCTGGATGGATCAAATAAAAAAGTACTGAGTAAGTGGGCGGAAGTTCAAAAAGTAACGGTAAAGACAAGCCTTGTCACAGGAAAACCAGCTGTTAAATCGGCAAAGGTTTCCAGACAGGGAACAAAAAGAAAAGTAACGGTGAAGTTTACTGTACCAAAATCCTGTGACGGAACGGACTGGATACTGGCAAAGAAAGTATCTCAATCTGAAGATGGAAGTTATACATATGTCAGCGGTTATGCTTATACTAAGAAAAATCAGACGAAAACTACAGTCATTTTTAAAAATGTAAAACCTGGAGTTTATTATCTTACAGGACGTGCTTATGTAAAAGGATATGCAAAGAATTATACGAAATGGTCAGAGGTAAAGAAGATAGTTGTGAAGTAGAAAAGTGATTTAGACCAGAAATTTAATTTTTTTCTGCATATATATCAAAAAAGAAGGTGTTATTTGTCAGAATAAATAATCCAAAGGAAGTATGGTAGTATTTATTCTGCAACTGTGTGGTATAACCAAAACCTGAGTTTACGACTGTGAATGTACATTCTGCATCAGATTCTTTCCAGTTTACAACACTGAAAGTTAATGTTCCTGGCATAATTTTTGCCTCCTTTAAATTTTTTGAATTTGCAAATTCACTATATAAAGATGCTGCTTTTGGTGATTTGTAAACCATAAGTGTGTATATGAGCATGATTTTTTTCTTTCATGCGGAAATTAGGTAAGAATAAAAATAAAGATTCGAGGTCAGATGATGCATGTTTATTCCTTTTTTATATTTTCTGCATCAGTTTAATGTAAAATAATAACGGGTAAAGAAGATATAAGATGTTCTGGTACATACAATTAAGAAGAAAGGAAGCTTGTGCTGTGCATAGTCAAAATGATGAACCGCCTGAGATGATCAGGCGGTTTTGGAATATCTGGATTTTTTATGAATATTTTATTTTGAATTATAAGTATAATGTGTTACAATGAATATAAGCATTAAGACTACCAGGCAGGTCAGAATTTGACCTGCCTGTAAATAAATACGGAAATAAATCGGGGTCAAAAGAATTGTTAATAATTGTAACAGAATAAAATTACCGGTATGGCAAAAATAAAATTACAGGGGAAATGCGGATGAGTGAGATGACAGATGCATATGTAAAACTGGATAAGGTTTCCAAGATATATGGAACCAAAGAAGTAAAGATCGTTGCAGTGGATGAGATCAGCTTTGAGATCGCCAAGGGAGAGTTCGTAGTGATTGTTGGTCCCAGCGGTGCGGGCAAGACGACAGTGCTGAATATTCTTGGGGGTATGGATCAGGCTACCAGTGGAGAGGTTCTGGTGGATGGCAGGAATATTGCCAGATATAACAGCAGGCAGCTTACCGGCTATCGGAGAAATGATATTGGATTTGTATTCCAGTTCTATAATCTGGTGCCTAATCTTACAGCGCTGGAGAATGTAGAACTGGCATTGCAGATTTGTAAAAATCCGCTGGATGCCAGGGAGGTTCTGGAGGAAGTGGGACTGAAGGACAGACTGACCAATTTCCCGGCACAGCTTTCCGGCGGTGAACAGCAGAGAGTTTCCATTGCCAGGGCACTGGCAAAGAATCCCAAGCTGTTGTTGTGTGATGAGCCCACAGGTGCACTGGACTACCAGACTGGTAAGGCAATCCTGAAGCTTTTGCAGGATATGTGCAGGGAGCGTGGAATGACAGTGATCGTCATTACCCATAACTCGGCGTTGACACCTATGGCAGACCGTGTGATCAAGATCAAGAACGGCAAGGTTTCCAGGATGACAATGAATGACCATCCTACACCGATTGAGGAGATAGAATGGTAGGTGATTAGTATGAAAGCAATGCATAAAGATTTCTGGATGGAGATACGCAAAAGTAAGGCCAGATTTATTTCCATATTTATGATCGTTGCTCTGGGAGTTGCGTTTTTCTCCGGGATACAGGCCTCGTCACCGGATATGCGCTTCTCAGGTGATGCCTATTATGATGAAACCAATCTTATGGATATCAAAGTAGTGGGAACTCTGGGATTGACGGAGGATGATGTAGCTGCCATTAAGCAGGTGGACGGAGTAGAGAATGCAGAGGGCGCCTATGGTACAGATGTAATGTGTGGAGAAGGCGAGAAGCAGAAGGTACTCCATGTGGAAGCTGTGAATCAAACCATGAACCGGATCTCTGTGACAGAGGGAAAAGCTCCGGAAAAAAGCGGGGAGATTTTCCTTGACTGTATTTTTGCCGAGAGCAATGGATATAAGGTGGGTGATCAGATTACCCTGAAAGAGGGCGGAGACAGCGAACTGCTGAAAAAGACGGATTACACAGTTGTAGGTTTAGGCGAGAGTCCACTTTACATATCCTATAACCGGGGAAACTCTACTCTTGGTTCCGGTGAGGTTAATGGATTTGCCTATGTGCTCCCTGAGGATTTTGATCAGGAGGTTTATACACAGATCTATGTGCAGGCTCATGGGACACAGGATCTGATCAGCTATACAGATGCTTATGATTCCCTGATAGAGAGAGTGCAGGAGCAAGTGGAGGGGATTGAGGCAGAACGGTGTCAGGTCAGATATGATGAGATCGTAGAGGAAGCTAATGAGAAACTTGCAGATGCCAGACAGGAACTTGAAGACGGCAAGAAGGAGGCTGATGAGAAGCTTGAGGATGCCAGACAGGAACTGGAGGACGGCGAAAAGAAGTTAAAAGATGGCAAGAAGGAATATAAGGATGGCAAGAAAAAGCTTGCAGATGCAAAAAAGGAGCTGGAGGACGGAAAAGCCCAGCTTGCAGATGCAAAGAAGGAGTTAGAGGATGGCAGATCCCAGCTTGCCAGTGCGAAAGAGCAGATTGCCAGTGGCAGAGCACAGATCGCATCTGCAAAGGAACAGCTGAATGCAGGATGGGCGGAGTTTTCAGAGAACCAGGCAAAGCTTGATGATGGAAAGGCTCAGCTTGAGGATGGCAAGAATCAGTTAAGCGCCGGTGAGAAGCAGATTGCGGATGCAAAGGAGCAGCTTACCCGGAGCCAGCAGGAGCTTGACAATGGCAAGGCGCAGATTCAGTCAGACAGAGAGCAGATTGCAGCAACCAGACAGGACTTAAATGCCAAAAAGGAAAGCTGCAATCAGGGACTTGCCCAGATTGAGCAGCAGGAGGCCCAGCTTTCCGAAGGAGAGGCTCAATTAGAGAGTGCCAGAAGTCAGCTTGCAGCATTGCAGGCACAGTATGAGCAGGCACAAGCTTCAGGCACATATTCTGAGGAAGACCTGGCGGCTCTGGCAGCACAGGTTTCTGCTTATCAGGAGCAGGTGGACAGTCAGGCTGCCCAGCTGGAAGCATCCAGAAACCAGATCGCAGCAGCGAGAAGTGAACTGGAGAGTGGGTTAAGCCAGGTGGAGAGCGGACTTGCCCAACTTGATACAAAGGAAGCGGAATTAAACCAACAGGAGGCTGCACTTCCCGATGCTCAGGCAAAGATTGATGCAGGATGGAAAGAGGTGAAGGCTCAGGAGAAGAAGCTGGAGCCTGCCAGAAAAGAGATTCAGGAAAAAGAAGCCCAGCTTGAGTCAGCACAGGAACAGATCGATGCTGCAAGAGCAAAATTAAATTCCAGTCAGGCTCAGTTAGAGGAGAAGGAGGCAGAACTTGCTTCAGGAGAAGCACAGATCCGGGAGAATGAAGGGAAGCTTGCTTCCGGTGAGAAAGAGATTGCCGACAATGAGCAGAAGCTGAAGGATGGCGAGAAGGAAATCTCAGAGAACGAGCAGAAGCTGAAGGATTCCAGAAAGGACATCAAAAAAGCTGAGAAGGATCTGGAAGAAGGTAAAAAAGAATACGAAGACGGTAAGAAGGATGCAGAGAAAGAAATCGCAGACGGTGAGAAGAAGATTCAGGATGCTCAGGATGAGATCGATGATATCAGTATGCCGGAATGGATGGTGACGGACCGCAATGATTTGTCGGAATATTCAGATTATGGGGATAATGCAGACAGAATGAGAAGTATCGGACAGGTTTTCCCTGTTATCTTTTTCCTGGTGGCTGCACTGGTAAGTCTGACTACCATGACACGAATGGTGGAGGAACAGAGAACCCAGATCGGTACAATGAAGGCTCTGGGATACGGCAAGTATGCGATTGCATCCAAATATCTGCTGTATGCTTTTCTTGCCACTGTGGGAGGCAGTATCCTGGGGATTCTGATCGGAGAGAAGATCCTGCCCTGGGTTATTATTAACGGGTATGGCATTATGTACAAGGGAATGATGAACAATATCCAGATCCGTTACGAATTTAAATTTGCAATGATAGCAGCAGGTGCGGCAACTGTGTGTACCGTCGGAGCCACCATTTTCTCCTGTTACAGGGCTCTGGCGGAAACTCCGGCATCACTGATGCGTCCCCCTGCTCCCAAAGAGGGTAAGAGAATCCTGCTGGAACGGATTCCATTTTTCTGGAAGCATCTGAATTTCACATGGAAATCTACGCTGAGAAACCTTTTCCGATATAAAAAACGTTTCTTTATGACGATTTTCGGTATTTCGGGAAGTATGGCGCTGATGCTGGTAGGCTTTGGACTCAGGGATTCCATTATGGATATTGCCAGACGGCAATATCAGGAGCTTCAGCATTATACAGGAACGATCATTGATGATGAGGATGCAACAGATAAGGAGAGACAGGAGCTGGATGAGTTCCTGAAAAATAACAGTCAGATTGAGAGATATACCCATGTCCAGTTTACCAAGATGAGTGTTCCAAGAAATAAATCCAATATCAGCGTATATGTTTATGTGCCTGAGAATCTTGAGACTTTTAATAAGGATGTAACTCTTCAGGACAGAAAGACAAAAGAGAAATATCAGCTGACTGATGCAGGTACAGTGATCAGTGAGAAGACGGCTGCTCTGACAGGGCTGAAAGTCGGGGATACCATGACCATCACAAAGGATGGGAAAAATTATGAGACAAAGATCGCAGCAGTGACAGAGAATTACATGGGACATTATATTTATATGACAGGAAATGTCTATGAACAGACATTCGGGGAGAAGCCGAACTATTCTGCAACTGTATTCACGGTAAAAGAGGAATATAAAGAGTCAGAATCTGAGGTGGGAAATGAAATCCTGAAGCATCCGGCTGCGTTAAGCATCAGCTATACCAGCAGTCTGGAGGCTCAGCTTCACAGAATGCTGGGGGCATTGGATACGGTTATCATAGTGCTGATCATTTCTGCAGGAATGCTTGCTTTCGTGGTTCTGTATAATCTGAACAATGTCAATATTACGGAGCGTCAGAGAGAACTGGCAACCTTGAAAGTACTGGGATTCTATGATAATGAAGTTTCTGCCTATGTGTACAGGGAGAATGTTATCCTTACCTTCATCGGCGTACTGGCAGGGGCTGTATTCGGAATCTTTTTGCACAGGTATATTATCCGTACTGTGGAAGTGGATGCGGTTATGTTTGGAAGAAATATCAATCCTGTCAGTTTCCTATACTGTGGACTGCTGACAATTGGATTCTCCATGATCGTAAATCTGTTTATGCATCAGAAATTAAAGAAGATCGATATGGTAGAATCCCTGAAAAGTGTGGAATAAACGATGTGTCGCTTTATTGCAGAAAGAAGAAATGAAAAAATACAGGACAAAATGTGAAAAATATCAGATAGAACACAAAGAAGAATGAAAGTACAATAGCGATTTTTAATAAAATAAAAAGTGGGGTTGACGTATTTTTGTAACTTTGTTATAATAGCTTTATCAATTAAAAACATACGGATTGTTACTGTTAGGCAGGCAAAACCAGAATCTATGGCTGAGGAAATCAGTCTGTAAATTCTGGTTTTTTTATTTACAGGGAAATTACTCCGCTGTCAGGCAACATATCGTTTGGAAAAGGAAAGACATGGATAATATCATAATTGAAAAAGTGATCAATAACAATATTATCTCGGCATATGAGAAATCCGGTGCAGAAGTAATTGTGATGGGACGGGGGATCGGTTTTAAAAAGAAACAGGGAGAAGTGGTTCCTGCTGATCAGATCAGTAAAATCTTTCGCATTAAAAGCCGGACACTGACGGAACAGTTCAAGGAGCTGTTGGCGAATATGCCGCTGGAACGGGTGAGGATTTCAGACGAGATCATCTCTCATGCAAAGGATCATCTGAAATTAAAACTGAATCAGAGCATTTATGTGACACTGACGGATCATATTAATTTTGCAATTGAAAGAGTGAGCCAGGGAATAGAACCGCAGAATGCATTATTGTGGGAAATCAAGCGCTTTTATCCGCAGGAATTCCAATTAGGAATTTATGCGTTAGAGTTGATCCATGACAGACTTGGTATTCTTTTGCCGGAGGATGAAGCAGGATTTATTGCTCTTCATTTCGTAAATGCAGAATATGGTACAGATATCCGGGATGCAGTGAAGTTTCCGGATCAGATGCAGGCAATCGTGGATATTGTGGAACGTGATCTGGGAATACTGTTGGATGAATCATCTTTACATTATGAGCGCTTTATGACACATATCAAGTTTCTGATACAGCGGATCTACCGGAAAGAGCTGCTTTCCAGCGAGGACAGAGAACTGTCCCTGTTGATGCAGCGGAAATATCCCAGGGAATATCAATGCAGTGTAAAGGTTGCGGAATATATCATGCAGGCAACCGGCAGCAGATTATCTGAGGAAGAAATTATGTATCTGTCTGTGCATATCCGCAGAGTTAGTACTATAGATTTATAAAATGATAATTATAAACGTAAAAAAGAAGGAGGCTTTTAAGTATGTTTGATTTTTTTAAGAAGAAAAAGGTACCTGAACTGATCATTGGATCTCCGGTGAAGGGGAAAACAGTTCCTCTTTCCAGTGTAAATGACCCGACTTTCAGTGAGGGGATGCTGGGAAAGGGTGCAGCGATCCTTCCGTCAGACGGAAAAATTTATGCGCCTGCAGACGGAACAATTGAAACACTGTTTGATACCCTTCATGCATTCAGTCTTACTACAACTGATGGTGTGGAGATTCTGGTCCATGTGGGTCTGGATACAGTCAAAATGGGCGGTGATGGATTTACAGGCCATGTACATTCCGGTGATGCAGTAAAGAAAGGAGATCTGATTCTGGAGATTGATCTGGACAAGGTCAAAGCAGCAGGATATGATACCAGTACACTTGTTGTTATCTGTAATACAGATGACTATGGAGATGTCCGGGGGCTGGATAACAAAGAGGTACAGCCCGGTGATGATGTGATTGTGATCACAAAATAATAATCATGTATTTTTTCCGGAGGTGTCCGGGTAAAAATAAATAAAAGGGGATTTGAAAGAGTAAATCATTCTATCTAAGGAGGAAAAAGTATGAAGTATTTACAGAAATTAGGAAAAGCCCTGATGTTACCGGTAGCTTGTCTTCCAATCTGCGGTATCCTCATGGGTATTGGTTATTTACTTTGTCCTGCAAGTATGCAGGGTGGTGATATCACCGGATTTGGTCCGATGGTTGGTATTTTCCTTGTAAAAGCCGGTGGTGCCCTGATCGATAATATGGCACTGTTATTCGTAATCGGCGTAGGTGTGGGTATGTCAGATGACCACGATGGTACAGGCGGTCTTGCAGCGCTTGCTTCCTGGCTTATGATCACAACACTGTTAAGCACAGGATTTGTTACAACACTGTTCCCGTCTATCGCAGACAATGCAGACAAAACACTGGCATTTAACAAAATTGCAAACCCGTTCATCGGTATTCTTGCAGGTGTGATCGGATCTAGCTGTTACAACAAATTCAAAAGCACAAAATTACCGGACTGGCTTTCTTTCTTCAGCGGCAAACGTTGTGTAGCGATCATCGCAGGTGTTGTATCTATTCTCGTATCTGTAGTGTTACTGTTTGTATGGCCGATCCTCTTCGGTGCACTGATCTCCATCGGTAACGCAATTGCCGGAATGGAAGCTCTTGGAGCTGGTATCTATGCATTCCTGAACAGACTTTTAATTCCTACAGGTCTGCATCACGCATTAAACAATGTATTCTGGTTCGATACAATCGGACTTGGCGACCTGACTCATTTCTGGGCAGGTGAAACATCTGCAGATGTAAGCTGGAGCCTTGGAATGTACATGTCCGGTTTCTTCCCATGTATGATGTTTGGTATTCCTGGTGCAGCTCTGGCAATGATCCAGTGTGCAAAGGACAATAAGAAAAAAGTTGCTATTGGTCTGGTAGCTTCCGCGGCAATCTGTTCATTTATCTGTGGTGTTACAGAGCCGTTCGAATTTGGTTTCATGTTCCTGGCTCCTGGACTCTATGTTATTTATGCATTATTATATGGTATCTTTACAGTTGTTACAGTATTATTAGGATTCCGCGCAGGCTTCTCATTCTCAGCAGGTGCAACAGACCTTCTGTTCTCAGCATCTCTGCCAGCAGCACAGAAAACATGGCTGATCATTCCTCTGGGAATCGCAGCATTCATCGTATTCTATGTGGTATTCAGATTTGCAATCCTTAAGTTTAATCTGAAGACTCCTGGAAGAGAAGATGATGATACAGATGAGACAACTGTAAAGCTTGCAAACGATAACTTTACAGAAGTTGCAAAAATTATCTTAGAAGGTGTTGGCGGAAAAGGAAACGTTGCATCTATCGATAACTGCATTACAAGACTTCGTCTGGAAATCAAAGATTACACAGCTGTTGATGAAAAGAAAATTAAATCAGCCGGAGTTGCCGGTGTAATCAGACCTGGTAAAAATTCTGTTCAGGTTGTAATCGGCACGAAAGTTCAGTTCGTAGCAGACGAGTTTAAAAAGCTCTGTAAATAATATAGCAGATAAAAATCCCTTTTTACAAAAAGACCATAATTTAGGATTTCTTTTACAGCGGGTAAACCAAATGTTTGCTCGCTGTTTTTATATATTTAACCGAATAAACTGCGGAACAGTTATTAAGTTATTAGCAGTTGGCAAAGAGGCTGATTTTATCCATTTGATAAACAATTGCAGGCATAAATTTGTGAAATCCCGTGAAACATCCTTGACAAAAAAAGCTTTTTTCATTATAGTAGAATCCAGAAAAAGGCTGTGAAAAAGAGGAGTAGGCGGTAATGCCCCACAGAGAGGGAAGCTTATAAGCTGGAAGGTTTCCCGGGAACAGAAGTGCTGAAGGTAGCTTTGGAGCCGGGAGGCTGAAGTGAGTGTGTATGAATCATATCAGAGTTATATACGCGCATGGTAGGTTTTCACGTATCCCGCGTTAAGGGAATGAGAGACAAACTAAGGTGGTACCGCGATTAATGTCGCCCTTTGCACGTATAATGCGTGTAAAGGGCGTTTTTTATCGTTGACTGCTTACAGCGGAGTGATCCGCAGATACTTTTATTACAGAGATAGAATATCAGGAGGACATTATGAGCAAAGAACTTGCAAAAACTTACGATCCTAAGGGAATCGAAGAGCGTCTTTACAAAAAATGGATGGACAACGGCTATTTCCATGCAAAAGTAAACCCGGACAAGAAACCGTTTACTATTGTTATGCCGCCGCCAAACGTAACCGGCCAGCTTCACATGGGACATGCGCTGGATGAAACCATGCAGGATATCCTGATCCGTTTCAAGAGAATGCAGGGCTATGAAGCATTATGGCAGCCGGGAACTGACCATGCAGCTATCGCTACAGAGGTTAAGGTTATCGACAAGCTGAAAAAAGAAGGCATTGACAAACACGATATCGGCCGTGAGGAATTCTTAAAACATGCATGGGCATGGAAAGAGGAGTACGGCGGAAAGATCATCAACCAGTTAAAGAAACTGGGTGCTTCTGCAGACTGGGAGAGAGAACGTTTCACAATGGATGAGGGATGTTCCAAAGCAGTACAGGAAGTATTTATCAAATTATATGAAAAAGGCTATATCTACAAAGGTTCCAGAATCATCAACTGGTGTCCTGTATGCCAGACTTCCATCTCTGATGCAGAGGTTGAGCATGAGGATCAGGACGGATTCTTCTGGCACATCAATTACCCGATCGTAGGGGAAGAGGGACGTTTCGTAGAGATTGCAACTACTCGTCCGGAAACTCTGCTGGGTGATACTGCTGTTGCCGTAAATCCGGAAGATGAGCGTTACAAAGATCTTATCGGCAAGATGCTGAAGCTTCCTCTTACAGACAGAGAGATTCCGGTGATCGCTGATGAATATGTAGACAAAGAATTCGGAACAGGATGTGTAAAGATTACACCTGCTCATGACCCTAATGACTTCGAGGTTGGACGCCGTCACAATCTGGAAGAAATCAACATCCTGAATGATGATGCAACTATCAATGAACTTGGCGGAAAATACGCCGGTATGGACCGTTATGAAGCACGTAAGGCAATGGTAGCAGATCTGGATGCACTTGGACTTCTGGTAAAAGTAGTTCCGCACAATCACAGCGTTGGAACGCATGACCGTTGTGGTACAACCGTAGAACCAATGATCAAACCACAGTGGTTTGTAAAGATGGATGAGATGGCAAAAGCTGCGATCAAAGCACTGGATGACGGAGATCTGAAATTCGTTCCGTCCCGTTTTGACAAGACTTATCTTCACTGGCTTGAGAACATCCGTGACTGGTGTATTTCCAGACAGTTATGGTGGGGACACAGAATCCCGGCTTATTACTGCGATGAGTGTGGTGAAGTAGTAGTTGCAAGAGAAATGCCTGAGAAATGCCCGAAATGCGGATGCACACATCTTCATCAGGATGAGGATACACTGGATACCTGGTTCAGTTCTGCATTATGGCCATTCTCCACACTTGGCTGGCCGGAGAAAACACCGGAACTGGAATATTTCTATCCGACAGATGTACTTGTTACAGGATATGACATTATCTTCTTCTGGGTTATCCGTATGGTATTCTCTGCTCTGGAGCAGACTGATCAGGTTCCGTTCCATCATGTACTGATCCATGGTCTGGTACGTGACTCCCAGGGACGTAAGATGAGTAAGTCTCTTGGAAACGGTATCGATCCTCTGGAAGTTATTGATAAATACGGCGCAGATGCTCTTCGTCTTACTCTGATGACAGGTAATGCACCTGGAAATGATATGCGTTTCTACTGGGAAAAGGTAGAAGCAAGCCGTAACTTCGCAAACAAGATCTGGAATGCTTCCCGTTTCATCATGATGAATCTGGAAGGCAAGACAGTGACAGAACCGGAGAACTTAAATGATCTCTGTGCAGAGGATAAATGGATTCTGTCTCACTTAAATACAGTGATCCGCGAAGCTACAGAGAACATGGAAAAATATGAACTTGGTATTGCAGTACAGAAGGTTTATGACTTCCTGTGGGATGAGCTCTGCGACTGGTATATTGAGATGGCAAAGGTTCGTCTGTGGAAGGCAGAGGAAGATCCGAAGGCAGCAAACGATGCACTGTGGACATTAAGAACAGCGCTGACAGAAGGTCTGAAGCTTCTTCATCCATATATGCCGTTTATCACAGAAGAAATCTACTGTACACTTCTTCCGGAAGAAGAGTCCATTATGATCTCCGACTGGCCGGTATACAAAGAAGAGAGAAACTTCCCGGATGCTGAGAAGGCAATCGAAGGATTTAAAGAGGTCGTAAGAGGTATCCGTAATACAAGAACAGAAATGAATGTTCCGAACAACCGCAAGACAAGTCTGCATATCGTAGCAAAAGATGCTGACACAGCTGCTATGTATGAAAACAGTAAGAAATCCTTTGTAAATCTTGCATTTGCAAAAGAGATCCTGGTACAGACAGGCAAGAACGGAATCAGTGAAGATGCAGTTTCCGTAGTTGTTTCCAACGCAGTTGTATACATGCCGTTGGAAGACCTGATCGACAAAGATAAAGAGATTGAGCGTCTTACAAAAGAAACGGAACGTCTTGCAAAAGAAATCGCAAGATGCGAGGGCATGCTGAATAATCCGAATTTCGTAAATAAGGCACCTGCTGCCAAGGTGGATGCGGAGAAGGATAAGCTTGCAAAATACAAAGAAATGATGGATAAGGTTAAAGGACAGTTAGAGCAGTTACAGAAATAAGGGAGTGCTTAGATGAAATTATATAGGATTTGTAATAAAATTTCCCTTCTTTTGCATGCACTGGCAAGTGCTGTGGGATATTTTATTATGGAAGCGATTTGTCGTCACTCGTTCGTAGAAGCATGGAATTATATGACACAGAAACCTATGGTTTTTGCCTATAATACCGCATTTATTTTTACCTCGTCACTGATTGTTTATCTGTTTCACAGAAGGGTGTTCTGGAGAGTCCTGGTAACACTGTTCTGGCTGATATTGGCTATTATTAACGGCGTACTGCTGCTGAACCGTGTTACACCGTTTACCGGACCGGATCTGCATCTGATCACAGATGCTTTGAAGGTTGCCAACAAATACCTGCCTGCTGCAGGTGTTGTGGCAGTCTGCATCCTGTTTGGAATCCTTGTTATTTTACTTTTGATTCTTTTTATCAAAGGACCGAAGTATCAAAACAAGATAAAGTACCGTTATAATATTCCTCTGATCCTGCTGGCGGCAGCTCTTTTTGCAGGAAGTACACAACTGGCACTGGAGAAGAGGGTGCTTTCCAATTACTTTGGAAATATTGCTTTTGCATATGAGGATTATGGATATCCTTACTGTCTGGCAACTACGATTTTCAATACGGGAATCAGTTGTCCGAGAGATTATTCTGAGAAAGAAATCAAAAGAATTGAGAAGACGGAAAAGAATCTCCCGGAAACGCAGGAAGAAAAGCGTCCGAATATTCTGTTTTTGCAGTTGGAATCATTCTTTGATCCTACGCTGGTTAATTACCTGAATATTTCAGAAGACCCGATTCCGACATTCCGTAAGCTGATGGAGGAATATTCTTCAGGATATTATAAGGTTCCCTCTGTCGGTGCAGGTACTGCCAATACAGAGTTTGAATCCATTACAGGAATGAGTATGCATTATTTCGGACCCGGGGAATATCCTTATAAGAGTATTCTGAGAGAGACTACCTGTGAGAGTGCACCTTATGTACTGAAGAATCTGGGTTATACCACCCATGCGGTTCATAATAATGAAGCAAACTTCTATGGAAGAAGATCTATTTTCCCGAATCTCGGATTTGATACTTTTACTTCCGAAGAGTACATGGCAAGAGAGAATGAGAAGAATCCAAATGGCTGGGTAAAGGATGAGGTTCTGACAGATGAAATCCTGAAATGTCTGGATTCCACTGAGGGACCGGATTATGTATATACTATTTCCGTACAGGGACATGGTGCATATCCGGATGAGCAGATTCTGGAGGATCCTGAGATCACAGTTTCCGGTGCACCGACTGAGGAAGAGAACAATAAATGGGAATATTACGTAAATGAGATCCATGAGATGGATAATTTTGTCAAAGAGCTGACAGACAAGCTTGCAGATTATCCTGAGGACGTTGTTCTGGTTATGTATGGTGACCATCTTCCGACCATGGGACTGACTGTCGAGGATCTGGATAATAAGTATCTGTTCCAGACAGAATATGTCATGTGGGATAATTTCGGGCTTCAGAAGAAGAATGAAAACCTGGCTGCCTACCAGATGGCCGCAGAAGTCATGGACCGTGTGGGAATCCATGAGGGAACTATTTTCCGTTATCATCAGGCAAGAAGAAATACCAAGAACTATCAGGTGGATCTGGAAACCTTGCAGTATGACCTGCTGTACGGAGAACGTTATTCTTACGGAGGTGAGAGTCCTTATCTTCGCACCAGAATGCGTATGGGAATCTATGATGTGACACTGGATTCTATTCAGTGTATTTCGGAGACAGATCATACATATTACATCAAGGGAACGGAATTTACACCGTCGAGTGAAGTGAAACTGAACGGAGAATGGTACGATACGGTTTATGTCAATCCGACTACGCTGATGATTACGGGTACAGAGCTGAATGATTTTGACAGGCTGGCGGTAATCCAGCGAAGTAACAGTTCGACAAGAAAACCATTAAGTAAGAGTTATGACCGTTCCTGCTATGCGCTTTATTCAGAGAATAAATGGAAATTAAATAACAATACCGATACGGAATAACAGCGAAACCAGATTTTGTCGGATAAAATATTACGATTGGTACTGGACATCTTCCACCACTATTATATAATGTTAGAGTAACTAGAAAAGTTACGGGATTATCCCGGCGGGTTCCAAGTTCAAAAGTCTTATCGTGCAGGCACGAACGACTTTTTGAAATTGGGACCCTGGATATCTCAAATACATTATAGATAAGTGGTGGAATTTTTTATGAATTACGAAGAAGCAGTTGCTTATATTGATGAAACTCCGAAATTTACAAAGAAAAACAGTCTGGATCACACGAAAGAATGTTTAAGAAGACTTGGAAATCCACAGGATAAATTTAAAGTTATCCATGTGGCGGGAACAAATGGAAAAGGAAGTACCTGTGCATTCCTGACATCTATTCTCAGGGAAGCGGGTTACTCCTGTGGATTGTTTACTTCTCCTCATCTGGTTGAGATCAATGAGAGATTCCAGATCAATGAAGTAAATATTGACAATGATACATTTCTGAAAGCTTTTGAGAAAGTAAAAGCACTTGCAGATGAACTGGTTGCAGAGGGAAGCTATCATCCGACTTATTTTGAAATGCTGTTTCTGATGGGAATGGTGATTTTTGCAGAGGCAGGAGTGGATTATGTAACCCTGGAAACAGGTCTTGGCGGCAGAATGGATGCAACGACTGCGGTGGAGAATCCGGTTGCCTGTGTCATTACTTCTATCAGTCTGGATCATATGCAGTATCTGGGTGACACAGTTGCCAAGATCGCAGGAGAGAAGGCGGGAATTATTGTTTCTGGTGTTCCGGTAATCTATGATGGAAATGATCCGGATGCAGCGGAAGTGATTTCTGCAAAGGCGAAAGAAATGGGAAGTCCGGCTTATGAGGTAAAGAGAACAGATACGGAAATTATCAGAAATACTTCGGCAGGCATTGATTTTTCATTCCGAAATGAGTATTATGGGGATACAGTTTTCTCAATTCCGTTTATTGCGAAATATCAGGTAATGAACAGTACGCTTGCCCTGAAGACGATAGAAGTTTTGCAGGGTGTGATTCCTGTGTCTGTGGATAAGATTCATGAGGGAATAGCCAGAACACGCTGGCAGGGAAGAATGGAAACAGTACTTCCTGGCGTGATCGTGGACGGTGCGCATAATGAAGATGGAGTAGAGAAATTTGTGGAAACAGCGGAACATTTCCAGAAAGAATGTCCGTTGACGTTACTTTTCTCAGCGGTAGATGATAAAGACTATACGGATATGATACATACGATCTGTAGCAGAATCAGGTTTCGTCATGTGGTGGTGACTTCTGTAGGCGGATACCGCGAAGTTCCGGCAGAGAGATTCGCAAAACTTTTTACAGGGGCAGGAGTTGCATCAGTGGAAGCTGTGGAGGATATTAACCAGGCATTTTCCAAAGCTTTAGAAGCAAAGGGAGAAGATGGCATGCTTTTCTGTGTGGGTTCACTGTATCTTGTTGGTGAGATTAAAGATATTATCAGGAGAAATAAGAAATGATAGACTATGAAGAGGAACTGAAGAAATTTGAACCATGTCTGGACGTGGCAGATGCGGAGGGCGCAATCTATAACAGAGAACTGACAGATATTCTGGATGTTCTTCAGGAGGTTCTCCGGGAAGCGAAGAGCGGAAGACGGGTAAAATAAGGAGAAACACATGAATTGTATGAATTGCGGTGCGTTCCTGGTAGACAAGGACCTGGATTACTGTCCGAAATGTGGATGTAATGTACTGATTCAGAAGAAGGTAGATTATCTTTCCAGAAAGTGCTATAACGAGGGTCTGGAGAAAGCCAGTGTCCGCGATCTTTCAGGGGCAATCAGCTGTCTGAAGCAGAGCCTCATGTATAATAAGCATAATATTCAGGCAAGAAATCTTCTTGGACTGGTGTATTTTGAGACAGGAGAAGTTGTGGCTGCACTCAGTGAATGGGTCATCAGCAAGAATCTGCAGCCGTCCAGAAATCTGGCATCGGAATATATTAATAAATTGCAGGCGAATTCCAATAAACTTGAAGCAATCAATGAGACGATCAGAAAATATAATGATGCGTTGAATCTTTGCCGGGAAGGTCATGAGGATATGGCGGCTATCAGACTGAAGAAGATTCTTACACAGAATCCAAAACTGATAAAGGGCTATCACCTTCTTGCGCTGGTGCAGATTAAAGAGGGAGAATATAACAAGGCAAGGCGGACTTTAAGGAAAGCTGCGAAGATTGATAAAACAAATACAACGACGCTTCGATTTTTAAGTGAGATTGATGAGCAGACCGGTGTATCAACACGTCTGGACCGCCAGAATAAAAGAAGTAAAAAACAGGTGGACAGCAGTGAGAGTGATATGGTAATCCGCACGCCGCAGTATAAAGAGAAATCGAGAGTTTCTCTGTTCTTTACTCTGATTGCCGGATTTGCGGCAGGCTTACTGGCGTTTTATCTTCTGGCTGTTCCTGCGATACGTCAGGGAATATACAGAGAAGCGAATCAGCAGATCGTGAAATATAGTGATGCGGTGTCGAGTCAGGGAGCAGAGCTGACGAAAGCGCAGAGTCAGGCGCAGGAGTCCGGGGATACTGTAGAAGCGGCATCAAAGCAGATTGAAGAAGAGAAGAAAAAGAGCAGCAGTTATGAAGCTCTGATCGAGGCATATGCGGCGTTACAGCAGCAGAATATGGATGAAGCGGCGCTTAAGATTCAGAATGTCTATGCGGATCTGCTGTCAGCGGATCTGAAGGGAATTTATAATACTATCTGTAACAGTACGGGAACGACTGGAATCGAAGGAACTACGGATGGTACATCAGCAGATGGAACTGACAGTACAGATGTTAATGACAATGGAGATAGTGCAGATACATCAGGGAATTCTTCTTCGGATGTGACAGATGAAGGAAGCTATGATACGAGTTCTTATGACAGTGGAAATTATGATGACACTTCCTATGATGACAGCTCTTATGATAGCGGAAGTTATGACGACGGCTCCGATGATGGAAGTTATGATAGTGAAAACTATGATGAAAGTTCCTATGATGATGCAGGTTACTGATAATATCAAGTTAGGGACAAAAGACCTTTTGACACTGATATCATAATATGGAAAGATACAAAAGAGATGCATGTAATATATGCATCTCTTTTGCGTTATAGAGAGGAGAAGCTTTATGGAAAACAGATTTGAAATACAGGGAAACTGTCTGATTATTCATTTGCCAAAAGAAGTGGATCATATGGTAACAGATGAGATTCGCAGAGATTCTGATGAGATCATCAGAAAAAAATATATCCGGACAATTACCTTTGATTTTTCTGGAACGACATTTATGGACAGTTCGGGTATCGGACTGCTCATGGGAAGATACCGGATGATGGGAATGAGGGGTGACTGCATACAGGCGACAGGGGTGAATTCTTATATTGAGAAGCTGTTGCATTTGTCCGGAGTATATAAGTTTGTGGAAATCTGTTAATGGGTACTTAGATGAAGGGGGTAGGCAGATATTATGGAAAATACCAATGAAATGAAGATCGTATTTGACAGCAGGCCTGAAAATGAGGGACTTGCAAGAGTAGCTGTGGCTGCTTTCTGTACTCAGTTAAACCCTACTTTGGAAGAGGTGTCAGATCTGAAAACTGCGGTATCAGAAGCTGTTACAAATTGCATTATTCATGCCTATGAAGGAAAAGTGCAGAAAATAGAAGTCCGGTGCAGAATGCAGGGACGGGTCATATGGGTTGATGTAATTGATAAAGGAATAGGGATAGAAAATATTTCGAAAGCCATGGAACCGATGTTTACTACCAAGCCGGAGAAGGACAGATCCGGGATGGGATTTACCTTTATGGAAGCATTTATGGACGAGGTGACTGTGGAATCACAGGTGGGGGATGGAACAACGGTTCATATGAAAAAAACAATCGGGAGGTAATAATGGATCATACTCTTGCTTTGATCACAAAATCGCAACAGGGGGATAAAAAGGCAAGAGATACAGTGTTTGAAGAAAATACAGGATTGATATACAGTGTGGCGAAAAGATTTGTCGGGCGCGGGGTGGAAATGGAAGATCTTATTCAGATAGGAAGTATTGGCCTGCTTAAGGCGGTAGACCATTTTAATGCTTCGTTTGAAGTGAAATTTTCAACTTATGCAGTACCAATAGAGTACGATAAAGGAAATGACCGGAAAAGCCTTAAAATAAGGGATTTCTGATAAAGGCATTGGATAAAAAAACAGTGCTGTCAGATGTACATTTCGATATCTTATGTTGAAATAACAGTATAGATAAGATA
>NZ_JBWLUT010000045.1:0-15934 GCF_056504575.1 Blautia sp. CGZ-1-C1 | reverse complement strand
ACGCTTCATTCTGGCGTTCATCAGCCAGATCCGACTTATTAAGAAGAATCAGTCTGGATTTGTTTTTTCCCAGTTCATCTATATCCGGGTTTCTGCTTGAAAGAGGTACACGGGCATCTACAAGCTCGATAATCAGATCAATCAGCTTGATATCCTCCTGCATCTGTCTCTTTGCCTTGGTCATATGACCAGGGTACCACTGTACGTTCATATCCACCTAACCTTTCAAAAATCCAAATTTATCTTTCGGGGAAATAATAAACCATACTTTTCCCACAATATATTTCTTGTTAATATTTCCGATGTCACCGTAACGGCTGTCTTCACTGTTATTTCTGTTATCACCAAGTATAAAATATTTTCCACTCTCCAGAGAGACTCCGTCTGAAGCCAGTCCTGCATTATTGATCTCAGGAAATCCCTTATTCTCATTATATACATCCCCATTGATCAATATAGAACCGTTAGATATCTGTACTGTTTCACCAGGCAATCCGATCACACGGCCAATATGTAAAGCCGCATCATCACTTCCACTGGTCTTATATACAATAATATCACCCCTTTTTGGCGATGACACTTTATAAATAGCTCTATTTACAAAAAAACGTTCTCCTACCTGCAAAGTAGGTTCCATTGCACTTTCCTGCATGGTCACTGACTGGAACATTGCGATTCCCACCAGCACTCCAAAAATCAGCACAACAGCAATCTGAAAAACCCAGTTGAGAATTCCCCGGACTTTACGGTCTTCCAGTTTTGTTTCCAGTTTATCTTTTGTTTCCTGCAGTGCTGAATTCTCTTTCCACTTTCTGATATCCATTCAATTCTCCTGCCAGATGGAAAAAGAGGGACAATACACTAGTTATTGTCCCTTCTTCTACAACTCATGAAATTATTTAACAAGCTCTTTAACCTTAGCAGCTTTACCTACGCGGTCTCTTAAGTAGTTCAGTTTTGCACGACGTACTTTACCACGACGGATAACTTCTACTTTAACTACATGTGGGGAATGAAGCGGCCATGTTTTCTCAACGCCTACTCCGTTAGAATTCTTTCTTACAGTAAATGTAGCTCTGTTGCTTCCGCCCTGTTTCTTGAGAACTGTTCCTTCGAAAACCTGAACACGTTCACGGTTTCCTTCTTTGATCAGTGCGTGTACTCTTACAGTATCACCTGTGTTGAATGCCGGTACTTCAGCTTTTAACTGAGCTGCTTCGATGTTTTTGATAATTTCGTTCATTTTATTCTCTCCTATTCTTATATGGATGTTCTTAATACATATTCCGTAACAGAGGACCATCTTTTTTCACAACAGTTGTGATTATACTATATCAATTGTCATATTGCAATACTTTTTTGCAGATTTATACAATTTACCATTTTGGTTACTGTTCGCACGCTACTATCCCGCGAGGTGTTTTGGCATGAAAATGCCAAAATTCCGAGACATACCGCGCGAATTTATGCGATTAGCATAAATTCTGTGCATCGCGAAGCGTGTTACTGAGAACGGAGTGAACAGTAACCCATTTTGTAAAATGTAAGTATAGTTACCAGCAGATCACTTCACAACCGGTCTCTGTAACCAGAACCGTTACCTCCCACTGTGCAGACGGCAGTCCGTCCTCTGTTCGTACTGTCCACTCGTCAATTTCATCTGTATAAATCTCATCACTTCCCATATTTACCATCGGTTCTATCGTAAACATCATTCCAGGAACCATCAGAGCACCTGTATTTTCTTCTGAAACAAAGCTTACCCACGGATCTTCATGGAACTCGAGTCCCACGCCATGTCCGCCGATTTCTCTTACTACAGAAAATCCATTTTCTACCGCATGTTTGTGAACAGCACTTCCCATATTTCCAATCGGTGTCCAAGGTTTTACCTGTGAAATTCCAAGTTCAACGCATTCCTTGGTAACTCTGACAAGTTTTTCTTTTTCAGGACTTACCTTTCCAATGCAAAACATTCTGGATGAATCAGAATAGTATCCATTATAAATCGTAGATACGTCTACATTGATGATATCCCCCTCTTTCAGAATCTGCTCTTCATCCGGAATTCCATGACACACAACCTCATTTACAGAAGTGCAAACGCTTTTCGGAAAGCCTTCGTAATCAAGAGGTGCCGGAATTCCTCCGTGTCTTACGGTTTCTTCATGCACCCATCTGTCAATTTCTTCTGTTGAGACACCAGGTCCGATATGCTCTGCAACATAATCAAGAACTGCAATATTGATCTTACAGCTCTCTTTGATTTTTTCAATCTGCTCAGGTGTCTTGATCAGGTTATGATCAATAACTGCATATCCTTTCTGCTTCATCATTTCCATTTTCTCATCAAATGCTTCATGGCATTTTTTATATTTTTTACCGCTTCCACACCAGCATGGATCATTTCTTCCAATTTTTAAAGACATGCTTATCTTCCTCTTCCTTTTTTCTTATGTTGGGTACAGCGTATCATTAATTCATTCGACAATTTCACTGCAAGTGAATTTCTTTAGTTGCTTCTGCTACTTGCTTTGATTCAATCGGATAAAATCATCCATTTCCGCTACTTAGCTCAACACCGAATAACTACTGCATTTATTGCTCTTTGCAACCTCCGCAGGGGACTTACTTAATTCGGTTAAAATCAATTCATAATGACCGCGTACCTTCTTATCATATCATATTTTTTCTCAAAAATGTGATATATTATTGGTAAAATTATTCGATACCAAAAAATCCAGCAGCTTAATTGCCGCTGGATTTTGTAGAATCAGAATCAGATGCAGAATCTGCATTCATGATCTGATCCAGTTCACTGATCATTTCATCATCTTTCAGACGGAATTTTACCTCTACACGTCTTGATGCATTCTTATCTTCATTTCCCTTAGAGTCAAGAACCGGATTTGCAGAACCATGTCCATTTACTGTTAGATAATTCTGCAAATCTGAAATTTCATCAGGACTTAAGAAATTCCCCTGAATTTCCGTCAGATATTGCGCGACAGCCAGAGAACGTTTCTGGGAAAGCTCCAGGTTATAATCATAATCACCATCTGTGTCTGTATATCCATCGATAATAATCTCAGCCAGATACTTCTTATAATCATCCTGCAACAGTACCTTGCAGTAAATCGGCAGGATATTTGCAAGTTCTGCCTTACCCTCATCCGTAAGTTCTGACTGGTCATAGTCAAACATTACATTTGCATTCAATGTAAGAGCTCCTGTCTGCGCATCTATATCAACACTGACATTATTCTTGGAAAATTCTTTCTGCAATGCTTCAATAACATCGGCTTTTACACCGATAATATTGTCAATCTTTTTCTGCTGTGTGGCAAGAAGAGATGTTTTTTCATCAAGATCTGACTGCTGCTTATCCAGTGTAGCCTGCTGTTCTTTCAGCTGCGCAGCCAGCTCAGCCAGAAGTTTTTTCTGTTTGTCAAGCTGTTCATCCTGAGAACTTAACTGACTGTCTTTTTCATCCAGCTCATTCTGCTGCGCCAGGATTTCTGCAGTATACTGTTCCTGAAGAGCAATTTTATCATCTCTTTCTTTAATACTTTCATTATAACTTTTCTGTGCCTGAAAAAGTGTCACACACATGATCAGGATGAAAAGGAGCAGCACACCGGCCATCATATCAGAATAAGATCGCCAGACATTAAATCCGCTGTCATCTGATTTCTTTCTTTTGCGCATAATTCTCTCCTTTTCTTATCTGAATAAACTGAATTTACCTTTCTGATTTTTGGAAATGCTCTTCATATTCTTGTTCATTTCTTCAAGAAGCGCTTCCTGGCGTTCACCTTGTTCCTCAAGCAGTTTTCGTACTTCTTCCATGGATTCTTTCTGCACTGCTCCCTGACCTGTTCTTCCTTCAGAAAGATATATATTACTGTTTTCTTTCTGAACAGAAATATCAGCAAAGAGTCTGCGCACTTCTTCCATAGTCTGATATGTCATCTTCTGATAAGAAATAAACTCCTGCAATTTTGCATCCAGTTCCTCAACCAGTTTCTGATTTGCCTTAAGCACATCCTCTCCTGCCTGATTTGCTGCAGAAATCTTTTCCATTCCCTGCGTTGCAGTCTCTACATATTTCTGCATAGTCTGATTGCAGGCAACCCAGAACTTGGCAGAAGATTTCTCTGCTTCCTTCAAGTAATCTGAAATATGCTGGTAATCCTGTTGCTGCTGTTTCTGGATTTCCTGATTATCCTGTGTGATTCTTGTCGCAGTTGACATATAACGTCCCTGAATCCTGCCAAGTTCATCCACGATTTCTTTCATAGATTCATTCTGTCTTGCATAAGATTCATTTAACTGTTCACTCATTGCCTGGTAGAGATTTGTAGTGTAATCTGTATTCTCTTTTTGCGCCTTTTTCAGCTGTACAAGTGACTCATTAAAGTCCTTGAACTGCAGTTTAAAAGAACTGTTCATCTCTCGCAGGAAAGAGCGGAGAATCTCCTGTACGACATCCTGCTGGCATTTCGTTACAGACTCTGTCAGAATCTCCAGAGATTCATTCATTTTCTCAAATGTAGGATTAATTGCCTTTTCAAAACTCTCCGCCATCTGTGAAGTAAGCTGTTCTGCCATCTGCTTCATAGCCTTTGTCTGAACCTTTTGACTTGCAAGCATAAGATTTCTTGACTCACTCTCAGCAGCGGGAAGAACATACATATGAAACTTTTCCAGAAATCCCTGCAGTTTCTCATCCATTCCCGCATAAACACTCTTCATTCCGGAACTATAAATCAGAGCAAATGCAATTCCATATATAGAAGTAAGGAACGCAACTTTGATACCATCTACAAGTGTAGAAACAGACATAGTCATTGTCTCATAACTGGACGGTTCAAAGCTCTTCAGGCCCCATACAAGACCGATAAAGGTACCAAGAATACCGAGACTGGTAAGGATATCTGGTGCCATTTCCAGAATTTTTTTATGTACATGAAGGTCTATTTCATCTTCGTTTATATATTCTTCAATTCCTCCGACACCTTCCTGATTCTTATCCATAGAATCGATAAAATTATCCATTCTCTCATCCAGATATCTGTGATCAAAAATTCCTTTCAGGCATGACAAATCTTCACTCTTTGCTTTTCCAGGCACTTTAAAAACACTGGTAAGTTCTTGCGTCCCTCTTAAAAATGCCTGTGTAATACCATCCACTCGGAACACCCCGCCGAATAATCCCGCCAGATAAATCACTGCCATAATGGCAAGAAATGCGAAGTTGTAAGCCATCGTGCTTACTGAGCCCCTGCCCGTCAGCAGAGTCATCGCAATACACCCACCAAGTACCGCCAGAAAAAGCACGGTATTCATAATTTTTTTGCCCATAATACACCTCCTGTGGTTATTTGCAAATTTTGCGTAAAATTACAGACAATCTTCTTTTTCGTTTATCATATCACAATGTCATATCTGTCACAAGTGAAAAAGCTATGTTCTTTTGTCATAAATAATAGCAGCGGGAAACCTGTGCCATAAACAGATTTCCCGCCGGAATGTTTCGCTATATTTACTTGTTTATCCCAGAATAAACCTTATCTTCTTCCAGAAGACGTACTTTGCCATCCTTCACTTCAACAAGATTAATGCTGCAGTTTGGCGGTACACATCCATGCCAGAAATTTTCATGATCCTGATAAATATTCTGAAGCAGTGCACGTACTGCACATCCATGAGAAGAAACAAGGACAGTCTTATCTGTCAGTGCAGGATCTGTTATCTTCTCCTGCCAGAACTCTCTCGTTCGTTTCAGAATATCGAAAATATTTTCTCCGTTCTCCGGGCGCTTAAATTTCAGCGGATCCGTAAAAAAGATTTCCATTTCATGACTGATGATCTTTCCCTGTGCATCCTTGAACCGTGTTCCTTCAAGAACTCCAAAATCAATTTCCTGGATTCTCTTATCCTCGATAATCGGAACCTTTTTATCTCCCAGCACATACTGCGCTGTCTGTTTCGCTCTTGTCAACGGACTGGTAAAACAGATATCAAAATGAATATCTTTCAACGCCTCACCAGTCTTTTTGGCAAGTTCGATTCCCTCCGGTGCCAGGGGAATATCTACTGCCCCCTGCACCTTCTTCAGTTTATTCCACTGGGTTATCCCATGTCTTAACACATAAAGTAGCATTAGCTTCTCAACTCGATTCCAAGATCTGTCAGACCATTTAAGATTTTCTTCATTGCCGCTGTGATCTCGCTCTCCTCCAGAGTCTTGTCATGATGACGGAATACCAGAGAATAAGCCATAGACTTGAATCCCTCTTTAATCTGATTTCCTTCATAAATATCGAATAACTGATAGCTTTCCAGAATTTTTCCGCCTCTCTGTGTAAGAACATGCTCAATCTGTCCTGCAAGCACAGTTTTCGGAACAACCATACTTAAGTCACGTGTTACTGCCGGATATTTGGCAATTCCTGTGTATTTATGATTGAAGCTTGCAAACTCAAGAACTGTAAGGATATCGATAACTGCCACATAAGCTTTCTCACCGATTCCGTAAGTGTCAGCTACCAGAGGATGGACTTCTCCAAGATATCCGACAACTTTTCCGTCATAGATCATGTTTGCCTGTCTTCCCGGATGGAGGTAAGTCTTACCACTGTTTGGATCATAATCTATTTTATCTCTCATTCCGACTTTCTCAAAGAACTCTTCACAAACGCCCTTCATATCAAAGAAATCACCATTTCCATACATACCAAGAGTAAAAACGCATACGTTCATCCGGAAGTTCTGTAAGTGGAAGAGACTTCGGACGATATACATTACCAAGCTCATAGAGACGGACATCTTTATTTCTTCTGTTATAATTTGTAGCAAGAGAACTGAGCATACCGTTCAAAGTAGTTGTTCTCATAACACTGTAATCTTCTCCCAGAGGGTTGCTGATAACAATTCCCTGACGAAGCTCGCTGTCAGCCGGAAGTCTTAATTTGTCAAATACCTTCGGGCTTTCGAAAGAATAACTCATTCCTTCAGAGAATCCACAATATTCAGCAATATCACGTGCTACCGATTCAATACGCAGCTTAAATGGAAGTTTACCTGTTGTAGCTTCACCTGTAGGAAGTGTAGTCTGGAATCTTATCATATCCGAAGAATCTTGCAACCTCTTCTGCCACGTCAGCTACATAATGAATATCCTGGCGGAAAGTAGGTGCAACGATTTCATTTGTTTTCTCGTCATAAGTAAGTTCTACTTTTGCAAGATATCCAAGCATTTCTTCCGATGTCAGATTTGTTCCAAGAAGTGCGTTAATCTTCTCTGGTTTAAATGGAACTCTGGATGGTTCTCTTACTTCATTGCAGACATCTACCATTCCGCCTACAACTTCTCCTGCACCAAGTTCTTCCATCAGCTGGCATGCTCTGTCAATAGCAGCCTGTGCATTATTTGGATCAAGACCTTTCTCAAATTTACCGGAAGCATCTGTTCTCAGTCCGATTCTCTTAGATGAAAGTCGGATATTTGTTCCATCAAAGCACGCTGCTTCAAAAAGAACTGTTTTTACATTGTCTGTGATCATAGAATTTTC
This sequence comes from Blautia sp. CGZ-1-C1, assembly GCF_056504575.1. Taxonomy (NCBI): domain Bacteria; kingdom Bacillati; phylum Bacillota; class Clostridia; order Lachnospirales; family Lachnospiraceae; genus Blautia; species Blautia sp. CGZ-1-C1. The sequence goes on along the minus strand of NZ_JBWLUT010000045.1, from coordinate 8,357 downwards.
GCCACCCATGATACCGGCAATGCCGACAGCCTTCTCACCGTCACAGATCATCAGCACCTGGTCGTCCATAGTACGTTCCTGACCGTCAAGAGTTACGAATTTCTCATCACTCTTTGCGCGGCGCACAACGATTTCTTTTCCTGCAATAGTATCCAGATCATATGCATGCATTGGCTGTCCAAACTCTTCCATTACATAGTTTGTGATATCAACCAGATTGTTGATTGGACGGATTCCGTTAGAGGCAAGACATCTCTGCATCCATTTTGGTGAAGGTCCGATCTTAACATTCTTTACAACTCTTGCGCAGTAACGTGGGCAAAGCTGAGGATTCTTCTACTGTAACTTTTACATAATCAGAAGCTTTCTCATCATTTCCTTTACACTCTACTACAGGAGGACAGAACTTCTTGTCAAAAGTAGCTGCTGCTTCTCTTGCAATTCCAAGCACACCGTAGCAGTCTACACGGTTAGATGTAATTTCGTATTCAAATACAACGTCATTCAGTCCCAGAGCTTTAATGGCGCTTTCACCTACAACAGCATCTTCAGGGAAAATATAGATTCCGTATTCCGGTGCTTCCGGATACATTTCTCTTGTGCTTCCAAGTTCTTCGATAGAGCACATCATACCACAGGATTCGATTCCGCGGAGTTTGCCTTTCTTAATCTCGATTCCACCCGGAGTTTTCTTTCCATCATGTCCGCCAGCTACACGTCCACCGTCAAGAACAACCGGAACTTTATCTCCTTCTTTTACATTCGGAGCACCGGTAACGATCTGTACAGACTCTGTTCCAATATTTACCTGGCAGATGATCAGTTTATCTGCATCCGGATGCTTTTCGATCTTGTCGATCTGTCCGATCACGATCTTGTCCAGATCTGCATCCAGTTTCTCGAAGCCTTCCACTTTTGTTCCTGTCAGTGTCATGGCATCTGTATATTCCTGTGCTGTCACATCAAGATCCGGCACATACATTTTAATCCAAGATAATGAAGTATTCATTTTGTTAATCCTCTTCTTATATTTATTGAATAATAGTAACTATTCAGCAGTCTACTATCCCGCGAGGTGTTTTGGCATGAACATGCCAAAATCCCGAGACATACAAGTCAAAATCCCATAGCCGAAGGCGATTTTTAATGGATTTTGACTCGTAACTGTGAAGGTACTGAACAGTTACGAATAATAAACTATTATAAATTAGAACTGTTTCAGGAAACGAATGTCGTTTTCGTAGAGCAGTCTCATGTCATCAATCTCGTATTTCAGAAGTGCGATACGCTCCAGACCTACACCGAATGCAAATCCAGTATACTCTTCCGGATCAATTCCACACATACTTAATACATTTGGATGAACCATACCACAGCCAAGGATTTCAATCCAGCCGGAACCTTTACAGAAACGGCATCCCGTACCACCGCACTTGAAGCAGGAAACGTCAACCTCTGCGCTTGGCTCTGTAAATGGGAAATGATGTGGCCTGAATTTTGTTTTTGTTTCAGGTCCGAATAATTCCTGCGCAAATTCCTGCAGAGTTCCCTTAAGATCTGCAAAAGTAATATTTTTATCAATAACAAGACCTTCAATCTGATGGAAAGACGGAGAATGCGTTGCATCTACCTCATCAGAACGGAATACACGTCCCGGAGCGATCATACGAATCGGTAGTTTGCCTTTTTCCATTGTACGCGCCTGAACCGGTGATGTCTGAGAACGAAGAAGGATAGAATCATTGATAAAGAAAGTATCCTGCTCGTCACGTGCCGGATGATTTTCCGGAATATTCAGCTTCGTAAAGTTATAATCTGCATACTCTACTTCCGGTCCTTCTACAACTTCATAACCCATACCGATAAAGATACGCTCTACTTCTTCCAAAGCGATAGTGTTCGGATGACGATGCCCGATTTTAGCTTTCTTTGCAGGTAAAGTAACGTCGATGACTTCCTGTTTCATCTTCTCTTCACGAACTGCTTCTTCCAGTTTCTGCTTGGATTCATCAAGTAATGCCTCGATTTTACTTCTTGTTTCATTTACAAGCTGTCCAACCTTCGGACGTTCTTCCGGAGCAACATCCTTCATGCTTTTTAAGATTGCTGTCAGCTCACCTTTTTTACCAAGGTATGCTACACGTACTTCATTCAGTTTATCCAGGCCTTCAGATTCATCGATCCGTTTTCTGGCTGCTTCAGCCAGTTCCTGAAGTCTTTCTTTCATATCCATGTCTTTTCTTTCTCCTTTATTCTTATAATAAGCAAGGTCTATCCGAAGAATTTACGTTCATCCAGCATATCTCTTCACAAATATTATGCTGCTCAGAACACAAGAAAAAATCCTGCTTGCAGGCTTCTCCGCCGCAGTGCAATCCTGCCCGGACGGCTTTTTATTATCGAAGGAATATTACGTAGCAATTTCCTACGATATAAAAAAACTCCGTCCCTCGTAAAGGGACGGAGTAAAATATCCGCGGTACCACCCTGCTTCCTGTATCTTCTACAGGCTCTCGGTCTGCTTAACGCGCAGTAACGTCATTTCCTACTGTTACTTCAGAAATGCAGCTCCGGTGGGAAATTCAGGAAATATCTGAACCTGAGGCAGCTTCCAGCCGATGACTTCCTCTCTCTGATGGAAAATAATTCCCTATAAACACCTTCTATGCTTTTCATGATTATCAACATTTATAATCATGCCACAGACTCAAAAATATGTCAAGTATCATTTTCTTTTTTCTTCTCCGGCTCAGGCAATGGCTCCAGAGGTGCCTGCGCAGACAATCCTGGCTGTCTGCGTTCTTTTTCATGAATGATCAGTCCTCTCACCGATCTGTGCGCAAGCCTGAACTCTTTTTCAAAATATGCATTGATCTCTGCGCCATACAAAAGTAGATTCATGCAGACATACAACCATACCATAACCATGATAATCGTCGCAAGATTCCCATACATGTTGCTGAATCCTGGAAAAATTTCAAAATAAAAAGAAAAACCATATGAAAAAACTGACCACGCAATCGCTATAAGAAACGCCCCCGGTATCTGACTCTTAAATGTTGCCTTTCTATTTGGAAGAACTTTATACAGCATAAGAAATACCACAAACAACACGCCAAATACCAGCATTGCTCTCGCGCCTAATATCCGTGCGATGATCCTTCCAAGAAAAGGTACATATTTTGAAACTGCTGCCTGAATTTCATTTCCAAGTACCAACATAAGCAAAGATATAATCAATGCAATCACCAGTGATAATGTATAAAATACTGCATAGATTCTGGTAAGAAGCCAGTTACGGGTTTCTTTTACATGATAGATCGTATTCAGGCCATTTATGATTGACTGTAATCCCTTTCCTGCAGACCATAGTGCAACGAATGCCGAAAGAGGGACAATTGCCGTACTTCTTCTATATACATCCACCACGATTCCAAGCACAAAACTCTGCAGATTCTCCGGAATAAATGCAATGATCGCATCCCTGACCACATTATATGTCAACGGTGTATATCGTACAAGTGTAGTCAAAAACAGAATACACGGGATAAAAGACATTATCAGGAAATATGCTGCCTGAGTCGCATATGCCCCGACATGATCTCCGGATACGCGATCCATAAATCCAAGCAGCAGACCTATAACTGACTGCTTTTCCTTTTTCCTCTCCATAATTTTCTCCATTCTGTTATTCTAATAATGGAATATCCTTGTCCAATATCATATCATGAAACTACTGTTATGACAAATACAAAAACTCGCTAAAGAAATCTCCACCAAATTTCCCATAAAAAAATCTGGTCTCACCCACACATAAATATATGAGAGAAACCAGATCAATATGTAACTTATTTTTTGATATAAAAACGATAACTTGTCATAGAGTCGTACTGCTCTCCTGCATTAAGCACAGGGGAATGGAAATCTTCCACATTAACTGCATTCGGTTCTACCTGTGTTTCCAGGCAGAAAGCATCTCGTTTATTGTATACATGACCATTCTTGCCATTCTCATTCTTCACAAAATTAGCAGCATAGAACTGTACACATGGACAATCAGAAGTAACATCCATAGCAATTCCGCTCTTATCACTGTATGCTGTGGCAATCAGTCTTCTGTTTCCCTTTGCATAATTGTCTGTTACATAGTTATGATCATATCCACCGGTAAATTTAAGCTGTTCAAAATCAGCTTCAATATCCTGTCCAATCTTCTTGGCAGTTCTGAAATCCATAGGAGTTCCGGCAACTTCCTCGTAAACACCTGTTGGTATAGAATGACTATCTGCTACAGGTGTATAATATTTCGCATGAATCGTAAGATACTGTTCCATGGCAGTTCCGCTTCCTTCACCATTTAAGTTGAAGTAAGAGTGATTTGTCATATTTGCAATAGTCGGTTCATCACAAACTCCCTGGTAATGAATCTTCAGTTCGTTTTCTTCTGTAAACTCATATTTTACAGATACATCAAATTCTCCCGGATATCCATTCTCCCCATCCGGGCTGATGCGATTGAATACAATGCTGTTCTTGTCCTGGGAAATCTCTGCCACATTCCATATTTTCTTCTCAAATCCATTCGGACCACTGTGAAGATTATTGTCATTCTCATTCTGGGCAAGAACTATCTCTTTACCGTTAATAGAGAATTTCGCTCCTCCGATACGGTTTCCACTTCTTCCGATCGTTGCACCAAAAAAGCATCCGTTCACTTCATAAGATGCCAGATCATCATATCCAAGTACAACATCTGTCATGGCACCATTTTTATCCGGCACGGACACTTTAACCAGAAGTGCTCCAAAGTTGCTTACCTCTGCATATGCCCCGGAATTATTCTCCAGATGAAAAATCTTCGCTGTTTCCCCAGTCTGTAATACACCAAATTTTCTTTCAGAAACACTCATCGTTTCTAACCTCCCATGTGCAAAATTACAATAATAAAAAGAGCCTGTCCATGGCTCATTTTTTGCAGTTTACCCGAAATGCCGTTCCCTTCCCATTGACGCCTAGCCGTAGCTAGGTGGGTATCCTCAACAGGCTTTCTGTCTTCCGCTGCGTAATGACGGCCTGACATCCGGTATGCGATGTTGGATTCCCGTTAAAGTCGATGTAGGTTCAAAAAAAGAAGGGGTCTCGCACATTTCAGGATATTCACTGTTCTTAACTGTTTTTTATTATACTCTAGTATATACTCTTTTTCAACATAAAATGCGCAATTTAATTAATTTTTTGTTTGATTCCAAGAATCTCTTTTACTGCCTGTGGCATATCCGGAGCATCTACAACTCTGTCATGAAGTACCGGTGCTGTACGGATAGTCTCAACTGCCTGCGGAAGTTTTACTCCGGAAAGGCTGCTCAGCTCATCAGCTAATGCAAAATCATCTTTGCCATCTACGTTTACTCCAAGAGCTTCCATTACGCTTCTTGTAAATTTATATGGGCTTGCAGTGGATGCAATGACTGTCGGTGTGGTATCTTTTGTATCTGCTGTATATTTATCATATACGCCTGCTGCAACTGCAGTATGAGTATCAATTACATAATGGCTTTCTTTAAAAATTTTTGCAATTGTCTGTGCCGTCTCTTCTTCTGTACAGTAGTTGCCATAGAAATCTGTTAACTGTGCTTTCATATCCTCTGTGATTGTATACTCGCCGCCCGCAGTAAGAGACTGCATTAATTCAGCACATTTCTTTGCATCGCCACCTGCAATACGATAAATCAGACGTTCCAGATTACTGGAAATCAGAATATCCATAGAAGGGGAAGTTGTGAGAATGAAATCACGTTTTCTGTCATATGTTCCGGTGCAGAAGAAATCATACAGAACTTTATTATCATTGGATGCACAGATTAATTTGTGAACCGGAAGTCCCATCTGTTTTGCATAATAAGCAGCCAGAATATTTCCAAAGTTTCCTGTAGGTACTACTACATTGATTTCCTGTCCGTCTTTAATCTTTCCCTGACGCACAAGTGACGCATATGCATATACATAATAAACAATCTGAGGTACAAGACGTCCGATATTAATGGAGTTTGCAGATGAGAACTGATATCCTGCAGCATCAAGCTCTGCCTCAAGTTCCTTATCATTGAACATCTTCTTTACAGCTGTCTGCGCATCGTCGAAGTTTCCGGTGATTCCTACAACATAAGTATTGTTGCCTTTCTGAGTCACCATCTGTTTCTCCTGAATCGGGCTTACACCATGTTTCGGATAGAATACAATGATCTTAGTTCCCGGAACATCAGCAAAACCTGCCATAGCCGCTTTACCTGTATCTCCTGAAGTAGCTGTAAGAATGACAATCTCGTTATTTACCTGATTCTTCTTTGCAGCTGTAGTCATAAGATGTGGAAGGATCGATAACGCCATATCCTTAAATGCGATCGTTGCACCATGATACAGTTCAAGGAAATAAGCTCCGTCTGCTTCATGAAGAGGTGCGATCTCTTTTGTATCAAATTTGTCATCATAGGCATTGTTGATGCAGTTCTTTAATTCTTCTTCTGTAAAATCGGTGAGAAAACGTTTCATCACCTCATATGCTGTCTCCTGATAACTCATCTTTGCCAGTTTATCCATCGGAACATCCAGCTTCGGAATCTCTGTTGGCACAAATAAGCCGCCATCCTCAGACAGCCCTTTTAAAATAGCCATAGAAGCTGTTACGGTTTCTTCTTTTCCTCTTGTGCTTTTGTATAATACCTGCATGATATTTCCTGCCTTTCCAAAGTATTCATTTTGCCAATTGAACACATTATAGCATATGCTTTAACAAAATACCATCCTAAATTATTTTTCTTTTGCTTCTTCTTTTTGTCATTGATTACTAGGTTGAAAAAGAGGTACAGATTTTCCATTGCATGGTTATCTGCACCTCTTTTACTTACTACATACACTCATATCTCCAGAATACATCATCTAAGATTCCTTTGAATTCTCATCTGTGTCTGGATATGTATAGAATTCATGTACACCATATTTAAATAATCGTTTCAAATCTTTTTCAAACCATGAAACATTATGTTTCTCAGCCTCAGATTTCTGGATAAAAAACAGAGCTCCCTCTGAATAATCAACTCCCTCAAGAGCTTGTCTGACAGCCTCCTTTGTTTCATCGGTAACTGTCACTTCATATATACGACCGTCATACGTTGGTGAAAACTGTGGAACTCCATTGGTACGCTGCCAGACCACTTCGGTAACTGTATCCTGGAAAGTCTCATCATTTTTTGTACGATTCATGATTACATTAGCCACCAGAACACGTCCCTTGATATCTTCCGTTCCAGCCTCTGCCTCTACATACATGCAGTAAAGTATCATAATCTTCATCAGACATCATTTCTGGGCTTTCGCAGAAAGTGTCATTGTCTTCGCATCAAGATCATTTATCTTATTTTCCATTGATGAACTGACATCAAATTCTGCAACATTATCTTCTATCACTTTGATTCTCTGACCAACCATGACCTGCTCACAGGAGGTTCCAATACGAGTTACTGATTTCTTATGAAAAGTTGTACCCTTCATTCCCGACACTACACCGGCAATCCCTGTAGGTACTATATCATTTCCAGCGGAATGTGAAGAAAAAGTTTCCTGTTCATTCTCCGAAGCAGCATATACTTTATTTTTCCCATTATAGTCTGCCACTCTGCCGCCTGCCGCAAATGCAACCGCCACACATGTACAAACTGCAACCAATGCCAGACTACGCACTGATTCACCTGATTGTTTCTTTTTTTCTTCTTTACCGGGGTGGCTTAAACTTTTTTGAACTTTCATACTTTTCATTCCTTGCGCTTTTTAATTATAAGTTTTATTTTCGTAACATTTCTGTAATTTATAAGAAAATTATATTTAATATAATTAATTTTGTCAAGCTTTTTTACATTTTTGTAACATTTGTACTGCGCATGGTTACTGTTAATGTATCCTGACCTTATCAAAAGCTACAACCATATTAGAATTTCCATATCTATCTTAAGTATAAAAGTCACTTTATTCCCCGTCAATAAAATCTATACGTAATAATTCGTTATTATTCACTCCGGTTACTGTTCACTCCGTTCTCAGTAATGCAACCAAAATTCATTCCAAATTGCCTACTTTTCCACACAAAGTAAAAACATAGGTGTCGGGTTATAAAACTCATCTTTCTTCGTGTAAATTCTTTCACTGATACCTGTATCAATCGAAAATTTCTTTACCCCAAGTTTTCCTAATATTTCTACATCCCAGGCAGGTCGGATATAAGAACTGATTGGGAGCTGCCGTTTGATTTCCTCACATTCATTCATCATTGCATCCCCAACTGTGAAATGCGCATGATTAGAAGG
>NZ_JBWLUT010000044.1:0-27574 GCF_056504575.1 Blautia sp. CGZ-1-C1 | reverse complement strand
TTTAGGACGTAGTTTTAACTTATCGTGAAACGCTTTCGCGTTTTTCGTGCGCCGCTTCAGTAGTGCAGATCTCTCTGTACCAGCTGTTCTTTATAAATAACCATGTTGTCACGCAGATAATCGAAACCAAGTTCGTTATTGGTAACATAGGTAATGTCGCAGTTGTATGCAGCACGACGTTCATCCTGCTTCATATCATTTAAAACAACGCCGACAGTCAGGCCAAGGAATTCATGGATCTGTCCCATCTCTTCTGCATCTCGTTTAGCCAGATAGTCATTGACTGTTACGATATGCACACCTTTACCTTCCAGGGCATTTAAGTATGCCGGAAGTGTGGCAACAAGTGTTTTACCTTCACCTGTTCTCATCTCTGCGATACGTCCCTGGTGAAGAATGATACCACCGATTAACTGCACTCGGAAATGCTCCATTCCAAGAACACGTTTACCGGCTTCACGTACAACCGCAAATGCCTCTGGAAGCAGATCATCTAATGTCTCTCCCTCTTCCAGACGTTTCTTGAACTCTCTTGTCTTTCCTTTCAGTTCCTCGTCACTTAACTTCTGCATGTCCGGGCGCAGGCTCTCGATTTTCTCAACCAGAGGCATGATACGCTTAACCTCTCGCTGGCTGCGGGTCCCGAATACTTTTGAAAACATATTCATATTAGGTTTTACTCCTGTTAATCTCTCTATTTTTACAAAGCATTGCTGCTATACACCGGCATCTGTACGACGCCGGTTATTATTGTTTACTCCGTTCACTGCAAACATAATAGCAGCATGCGAACATTACAAACGATTTTTCTGTATACACAATACTAAACTATTCTAACACTTTCCAGTATGGAAAACAATGAATTTTTCATAAACAAAATAAGAAAATTGTTACTAAATCTGTTCTTATTCACATGTCACTATCCCGCGAAGTGTTTGAACATAAAATACCAAAAGCAGCAAGTCCCCACCCACTTCTTATTGCTCTTCGCAACCTCCGCAGGGGACTTACCTGATTCGGTCAAATACGTTTAGTATCTACAATCAGGCGTCCTAATTTCTGTAATTCTTTCTCGGCCTGTACAAAATCCGGTAAGTGCCACTCCCAGTTCGGAGAACCGATTGTTCCCGGTATATTAATATGGCCTTCTTTTCCCAGTCCAAGGATATCTGCCAGCGGGATGATCGCATATTCCGCCTGATTCTGCATGGTATACTGAAGGAATCGGTCTTTGACAGAACCCTGTGATGCCCCTGCTTTCTTTAACATACGGCGAAGTTTTCTTCTGGATGCAGTGCTCATATTTTCATACCACTGCATAATCGTGTCATTGTCATGAGTTCCTGTATAGAAAATCATGTTTTCCACATCATGGAAGGTATCCCTGGCATATTTTCCACCTGTTTCGATAGAAAAGATAAGGATTTTCATTCCTTTCAGATGGTAATGATCCTTTAATACCAGAACTTCCGGACGGAGCAGTCCCAGATCCTCAGCCACCAGATTCAGCCCCGGAAGCTCTTTCTGAAGTGTGTCAATCACTTCATATCCAGGTGCTTCGATCCATTCGCCGTCAATCGCAGTCGGACAGGTTGCAGGAATCTTCCAGTATGTATCAAATGCACGGAAATGATCGATTCTGATGATATCAAACAATTTATTGCTGTAACCGATTCTGTCTACCCAGAACTGATAATTCTGTTCTTTCATATGTTCCCAGTCGTAAATCGGATTTCCCCATCTCTGACCTGTCGCGCTGAAATAGTCTGGTGGTACTCCTGCAATAAAGATCGGACGTCCGTCTGTGTCCAGAAGGAAATTATCCTTACCGCCCCACACATCTACAGAATCCTGACCTACATAGAACGGAACATCGCCCATGATCTCAATACCGGCTTCGTTTGCCGTTTTCTTTACGTCCATCCACTGAGTGTAGAAAATATACTGAAGGAACATCTGATACCGGGCCTCTGCCTCGACTTCTGCTGATAATGCATGTCTGTTCTCCGGCCAGTTTCTGTCCTCTTCCGCCCAGTCATTCCAGCAATTTCCGTTATTTGCTTTCTTCAATGCACGGAATACACCATATTCATACACCCATTCCTGTGCTGCAAATTCTTTATATGCAGACTCTTCCTGTCCCTTTTTCTTTGTAAAAACTTCAAAAGCTTCTCTCAGGAACGGCTCTCTGTACTGACGGACAGCTTCGTAATCTACTCTCTTCGCATTCTGTAAAAAAGCTTCAGGTGCTGTCTTCAGCAGCCCATCCTCTGCAAGTTTGTCCAGACTGATATATATTTCATCACCAGCGCAAGAGGAATATGGCTGATATGGAGAATTTCCGTAACCAACTGGGTTAAGTGGAAGAATCTGCCATATTTTAACATGATTCTTTTTTAGTAATTCTATAAAATGAAATGCTGCTTCTCCGAGTTCCCCGGCACCAACACGTGATGGAAGTGCGGAAACTGGCATTAATACTCCGGCTTTTCTCATTGCGTTTTTGCTCCTTCTTTCTTTACAGGATTTTCTGTATATTCTATCATATTTTGAGTACTACGTCAAAAGTGAAAAACCAGGCTTAAAGCATTAGATTTCCTATGCTTTAAACCTAGTATGGCTCACGCTAATTAGCGACCTGCTTCATTTGTATAAATTCCCATCTACTGCGTTGTCGTCAATCGCCGTAGCCACCGCTACGCCTCATTCCTTCGCCTTGTAGATGAAAATTTATCCAGCATGAATCAGATCGTTAATTAGCGTGAGTCATACTAGCTTAATCTTCGCATCCTGTTTACTGAAAATTATTCCCTCTCAGATTCTTTCTTATATTCTCCTGTAATTGCAAATCCATGATCCATCGGTCCGCTGCCTTTTCCAAGGTCAAGCATCGCTGCCAGTGCTCCGGAAATATAATCTTTGGCGCGCTCTACCGATGTATCCAGATCAAAGCCTTTGGCAAGATTTGAGGCAATAGCACTGGAAAGCGTGCAGCCGGTTCCATGGGTATTCGGATTGTTAATACGTTTTCCCTCAAACCAGCGATAGCTGCCATCCCGGTAAAGCAGATCATTGGCATCATTTAGCTTGTGTCCGCCTTTACACAAAACCGCGCAGTGATATGTATCACTGATTTTCTTTGCTGCTGCGATCATATCATCTGCCGTATGAATCTCCATCTCTGCCAGAACTTCCGCTTCCGGAATATTCGGAGTCAGTACACTTGAAATCGGAAGCAGACGCTGTTTCAATATTTCGATTGCCTCATCGCTGATCAGTTTCGCTCCGCTCGTTGCCACCATAACAGGATCGACCACGATATTTCCCGCTTTATATTCCTCCAGTTTGTCTGCAATCTTCCCAATCAGGGTGCTTGAAGATACCATTCCTATCTTTACTGCATCCGGATAAATATCTGTAAAAATATTATCCAGTTCCTCTCCCAGAAATTCCGGTGTCACTTCCATGATTGCAGTTACACCTGTTGTATTCTGTGCCGTCAATGCTGTAATCGCACTCATTGCGTATACACCATTTGCGATCATTGTCTTAATATCCGCCTGAATCCCAGCTCCACCGCTGGAATCACTGCCTGCAATTGTCAATGCTGTTTTCATTCCTCTACCTCTTCTTTTTCTTATTTAACCAGATAAAAACTTCTGCCTTTGCTACGTGGCTCTACACCGAATAACTGCTTCGCAGTTGATTCGGTTAAAAAAGCTTCCGCACAGAAGTTTGGGTTCTGCACGGAAGCTTTTCTTATGAAAACTTTTTTATGGCCTTTTTATGTTCTGATAAGACCTAGTACAGCGCATACTAGTGTACCAACAAGTTGATTTCCTGAACAATCTTACGTCTAAATTTCTTATTTCCGCGTTGTCGTCGGTCGCCGTAGCCACCGCTACGCCTCTCTCCTCCGCCTTGAAATAAGAAAATTTATCCTGCAAGATTGTTTCAAGAATCAACTTGTCGGCACACTAGAATTCCGGTTCAATCAGACCGTAAGTATTTCCTTTACGTTTGTAAACTACATTTACCTGCTCTGTTTCTGCATTGTAGAATACAAAGAAATTATGTCCGAGAAGTTCCATCTGTACGCATGCATCTTCCGGATACATTGGTTTAATTCCAAATTTCTTGGTACGGATGATCTTAACCTCTTCATCTTCTTCGTAGTCCTTGTCCAGATATGCTTTCTGGAAGTTGGCTGCTGCCTGCTGTTTGTCTACGATTTTATTTTTGTACTTGCGAAGCTGACGTTCAATGACTTCCTCTACCAGATCAATTGATACATACATGTCATTGCTTACCTGTTCAGAACGGATGATGTTTCCTTTTACAGGAATCGTTACTTCGATTTTCTGTCTTTCTTTTTCAACACTTAAAGTTACTACAACTTCGGTGTCAGGAGTGAAATACCTTTCCAGTTTACTGAGTTTGTCCTGGACCGCTGTCTTAAGACCTTCTGTAACTGTAATATTTTTTCCGCTGATGATAAATTTCATGCTTCCATCCCCTTTGCTGTTTGATGGGTCTATTATAACACATAATTTTGAATTTTAACACTATTTTATTAAAATTTCACATTTTTTCTGTTTACTTTAAGAATATCCTCAAAGTTCCCACCTTATTATGATAAAACCCACGTAATTTCCTATTTATTTTCATTACAAATATAATAATTATCGCAGGACTTCACGCTCTGATGTGTCGAATTAATTGCAATCTTTTATGGAATTGCTATAAGTTAAAGTTTAATCAATTCTGTAAATGGAATCCTTCCTCCAAAGAGATCCAGTGCGCTGCCTACTGTAACATCAAGTCTGTCTTTTCCGTATTTACGAAGATCCTCAATGTCACTCACAGAGCCGACACCTCCGGCATAGGTAACCGGATTTCCTCTGTATGCCCCAAGCAGAGCTGCCAGTTCAGTCTCTACTCCGCGTGCCTTACCTTCCACGTCTACCGCATGAACCAGAAACTCATCGCAGTAGTTTCCCAGTTCTTCCATAGTTTCTAATGTTACGATGACTTCCGTAAATTTCTGCCAGCGGTCTGTCACAATATAATATTTTCCATCTTTTTTGCGACAGCTAAGATCCAGAACCAGATTCTCTTTTCCCACAGTATCTTTCATTCTGTTTAAATTTTTCCAGGAAATTTTTCCATCTTTAAAGACGTAGGAAGTAACAATCACATGACTTGCCCCGGCATTCAGGTATTCCCCGGCATTATCCGGATTTACGCCCCCTCCGATCTGCAAACCTTTCGGATATGTACGAAGAGCAAGAAGTGCCTGCTCTTTCGTTGCTTCATAATAAGGAGAGTCATGACTGTTTAATAAGATCACATGACCACCCTTTATTCCTGCTTTTTTGTATAAATCTGCATAAAAAGATGCATCCTGTTCAGATACAAAATTCTCACTCGCCTGATCCTGTACATCTGTGAGACTCCCTCCCACAATCTGTTTCACTTTTCCATTATGTATGTCAATACATGGCCGAAATTTCATAGACCTGTTTCCTCCATTGTTATTTTATTGTTACTGAGAACAAAGTTAACAGCAATATTTTATTACTTTACTACGATAATACCATAAACCATTTCTGTTGTCTCGATTTTTTTAGAAATCCTGTCAATCATAATTGAGACTGCCGCATACGATATTGACATATTACACCAGTCTCCTTATGTCAGCAAAAAAATTGCGCGTCTAACTCATCACTGAAGCAATGAGAATATGACGCGCAGTTATTCAACGGATTCAGATAAATTCCATGTTTTAATTGAGCTCCTCTTTCTATCTTCCCTCCGCTGCATTTCCAACAGCATCGCCTACATCTTCAACTGCATCACCAACTCCTTCGCCCAGGTCTCTGACTCCATTCCCAAGTGCTCCGGAAACAGTTCCATCATTATTATCTGTTGCAGTATTATTATCGCCATTTACCGCATCACCTGCCATACCATCCTCTGCTGCTCCATTTCCAGCCAGTCCATCATCCGTCACGGTTCCATTGTCTGTATTATTTGTTGTATTATTTCCGGTTGTATTATTGCCGTCTGTATCGTTTCTGACTGTATTATCTCCAGCTACGTTGCCGTCTGTTGTGTTATTTTTCACACCATTATCTGCATCATCAACCGTATCATCTGTCACATTTTCATCCGTCATATTTTCCTCATTTGTATCTGCCTCATCTGCTGCATTGTTGGTATTTCCACACGCAGTAAACATACATAATGTCACAATAAGTGCCGCACTCACAAGAATCTTCTTTACTTTTTTTCTCATATTCGTCTCCTGTTCCCGGAAAGCAGTCCGCCTGTTCATGCGACGGAAATCCCTCCGCTTTTTGTATTATGATTTTTTATGTTGTATGATGCGAGAGTAAACCTTTTGTTTGTTCTCTGCTGTCATCGTATTTTTAATATGTGCATAAAAACCAATACTATTCTGGAAAATTTTACATTTCGTGTTATGATGCAAATGATATGTCAGCCTGATAAAAATTTCTGTAAACAGGATTCTTTGTCTAAAGAACTTAAACAAGCACTCACTTTGCTACTCCAAATGGTCTTGATGCCGGTTATAATCATTACACAACAGCCTCTGACCTGGCCAAAATTGCCCAGTATGCAATCAAAAAACCGATGTTTAGAACGCTGGCAGGATTCACAGAGACTTTTAACTTATGCATATTATCATTAAGCCAGGCAGATATTCACAATTGAAACAGAAAGCTTACTTGATTTCAGCAAAAAAGGAAGTGCCCGTGTTTTGTACCGGATGCACTTCCTTTTTTATTATTTTATGCTCTTATCATTATTTCGCGCTGATAACATCGCTCATATCATATTTTCCTGCCGGTTTTCCTGCAAGGAATTTGGCAGCTTCAATCGCACCTTTTCCAAATACAGCTTTAGAATATGCCGTATGCTTAAATTCGATCACTTCGTCCGGACCTGCGAAGATTACTTCGTGTTCTCCGACGATTGTTCCGCCACGAACTGCTGAGATACCAATTTCCTTGTCGTCGCGCATCTGGCGTCTCTGACTGCGGTCATAAGTATAATGATACTGGTTATCCATAGCCTCATTGATGCTGTCTGCCAGTGCAAGTGCTGTTCCACTCGGAGCATCCAGTTTCAGACGATGATGTTTCTCAACAACCTCGATATCAAATCCTGCTGTTGCCAGAACCTTTGCAGCGTCCTGAAGCAGTTTCATCAGAGTATTGATTCCGAGAGACATATTTGCAGATTTCAGAACTGCGACATTCCTGGCAGTCTCTTCAACCTTTGCAAGCTGTTCTTCACTTAAACCTGTTGTACATAATACAACCGGAAGGTGACGTTTCTCACAGTAAGCAAGAAGCGCATCTGTTGCTTTTGCAGAAGAAAAATCAATCAGGGCATCTGCCTCTACCTGACATTCTTCCATATTTGTATATACAGGGTAGCTGTTCTTTCCCTGATCTGCTACGTCGATACCTGCTACGATCTCGGCATCCGGATCTTTCTCAACAAGCCCTGAGATTACCTGACCCATATGACCGTTGCAGCCATGCATAATAATCTTTACCATTTGTATTTCCTTTCAAATTTACGCAAGTTTGATTCCAAAGTTCTTCAGTTCTGTAGCAAGTTTCTCTTTGTTTGCTTCTTCCATCTCGGATAATGGCATACGAAGAGGTCCTGCTTCACGTCCCATCAGGTTCAGAGCTGTTTTAACCGGAATTGGGTTTACTTCACTGAACAGTGCGTGAATTAACGGAATTGCTTTTAACTGAATCTCTGCTGCACCCTTTGTATCTCCCTCGAAGAATTTCATGACCATATCATGTGTTTCCTTAGGAGCAACATTGGAAAGTACGGAAATTACACCAAGTCCGCCTAGTGAAAGAATCGGAAGTACCTGGTCATCATTTCCGGAATACAGTTCAATGCATCCGTCTGCCATAGCCATCATAGTTGCGATCTGGGAAAGATCTCCGCTTGCTGCCTTAATACCAACGATATTCTTAACATTCTTAGCCAGTGCTACTGCTGTTGCAGGCTGGATATTACATCCTGTACGGCTTGGAACATTATACATAATGATAGGAGTTTCCGGAACCGCCTCTGCGATTGCTGTATAATGAGCGATCAGACCTTTCTGAGTTGCTTTGTTATAATAAGGAGTTACTACCAGAAGTGCATCTGCACCGTAAGAAGCAGCTTCTTTTGACATCATGATCGCGGTATCTGTACAGTTGGAACCTGTACCTGCGATAACCGGGACACGTTTATTTACTTTGTCGATTGCGAACTTAATTGTCTTAAGATGCTCTCCGTGTGTCATTGTAGATGATTCTCCTGTTGTTCCGCAAATGATGATCGCATCCGTACTGTTTGCGATCTGATACTCCAGGAGTTCCTCCAGTTTATCATAGTTGACCTTACCATCCTCATACATAGGGGTTACGATCGCAACACCTGCACCTTTAAAAATTGCCATTTGCTCTCCTCCTTTATTCTTCTGTAGATTCTATACAGACTGTCATTCCAGACAGCCTAACAGATTTCTGTTGTCAGTGTAGTTATGCTGTCTGCATATTTACGCAGGCTATCCGGTAACGTCCGTCCAGTAATCAGGATATGCATACTCTCATCTTTCATCTTGAGAATATCACCGATTGCCTCTTCGGTGGTGATTCCATAATCAAGAAGTCCTAGAATCTCATCCAGAAGCAGGAAATCACACTCCTGAGTTGCAATAACTTTTCGTGCAAAGTTTAAAGCATTAAGAATATTTGTCTTCTCTTCTGCTTTCTCCTCCTCATTCAATTCCTCATAACACTCATCATGCTTTTCGAAACGGAATATCTTGATATCCAGATTATCCAGTTCTTCCAGAAAGTCCAGTTCTCTGCGCTCTCTTCCCTTCAGAAACTGAATAATAATGACGCTTTTACCCTGGGCAGAAGCTCTCAGACACTGACCAATGGCCAGAGTTGTCTTTCCCTTTCCTCCGCCACAGTAAACCTCTGTAAATTCTTTTTCCATAACAAACAATTCCTCTTATCGTTATTGAAATTGTAGCTTATTAACTATTCGGCTATCTGCTATCCGCAAAGATACAGAACAGTTATCTTTCTTTTTTGTGTCATTATAGACATAAATAAACATGGTTACACTGTAACCTGTTTTTATCTGAATACGCTTATATTACCGCAGTTTATGAAGAATTGCAAGTAATTAATGCGGACATTCCTTTTCACGTTACTGTCCACTCCGTGCCCAGTAACACGCTTTGCAGAATAATAGCTTGTGAGCCATAACTTCTTAATAACGTGTAAAAGGCCTACTCCATATATTCCAGCTTACTTACAGAAACTTCATACGCAACTCTCTTCTCTGTTTCATTCTCCCCGATCCGCTTCATATATTCCCTGCTCTGAATGCGGCCCCAGATCAGGACATGGCCACCTACTTCAAAGGCTGATGCATAGCGGGCATTTCTTCCCCAGCAGATACATGGTATGTAGTCTGATTTTCCATAAGGACGGTTTACTGCCAGAAGTACATCTGCGATTTCTCTTCCAAGCGGAGTCTTTCTGTATACCGGCGGTTTACAGATAAATCCATCCAGAAAAATCTGGTTTACAGGAACCGTGTCATCCTCTTCTTCCACAAATTTCAGTTCTCTGGTAAACACAGAAAGCACCAGTCGGTTATGTTTTTCTTCGTGCCGGTTATAAGAGCGGAACTGTCCATGAATCTCTACATATTCTCCTATGTAGTCCTGTGTTACGTCCACCAGACGTTCAGAAACCATAACCGGAATTCTGTCTTCCGAATCACTTAGTCTCTTAACCAGCAGTTCTGTCATATAGAAGCCTTCCCCGAAGACCTGATGACTGAACGTAAATCCTGCTGCAATTTTTCCCATCATAGATACCTGATTGTTTTCAATAATTTTATCTGCCATAATGTGGTTCTCCTTCCTCGTAGAGCACTCCCGGTGAAATTTTTTTGTTACTGATACGCAATAGACAGTAAACATTTCCCGATGCTCTAGTGTACCTTGTATTGTTCTTTATATAGTTATGTACAGGCTTTCAGATTTAGAACCGGAATTTATAAAAATAAAAAAATTTATTTCAACACCTTGTAATCTGGCGAAAATGTGGTAAACTGAAACTTCGGGTAACTTATTAAAGAAAAAACACATATATAATAGGAAGAATAAAGTTACTGTTCACTCCGTTCTCAGTAACACGCTTCGCGATGCACAGGATTTATGCTAATCGCATAAATCCGCGCCGTATGTCTCGGGATTTTGGCATATTCATGCCAAAACACCTCGCGGAATAGTAGCGTGTGAACAGTAACCGAATAAATCATTAATTTAATTCATATTCAAATAGGAAAGGAAATCATTTTATGAGAACAAAACGTGAAGATGTCCGTAACGTAGCCATTATCGCACACGTTGACCATGGTAAAACTACTCTGGTTGACCAGCTTCTGAAACAGAGCGGTGTATTCCGTGAGAATCAGGAAGTTCAGGAACGTGTCATGGACTCCAATGATATCGAGCGTGAACGTGGTATCACTATTTTATCCAAGAACACAGCTGTTCATTACAAAAATACAAAAATCAACATCATTGACACACCAGGACATGCTGATTTCGGCGGCGAGGTAGAACGTGTACTTAAGATGGTAGACGGTGTTATTCTTCTCGTTGATGCTTTCGAAGGTGCTATGCCTCAGACAAAATTCGTTCTTAAGAAAGCACTGGAACTTGACCTTCATGTAATCGTATGTATCAACAAGATCGACCGTCCGGAAGCCCGTCCGGATGAAGTTGTAGATGAGGTTCTGGAACTTCTTATGGATCTTGGTGCTTCTGATGAACAGCTTGACTGTCCGTTCCTGTATGCTTCTGCCAAAGCAGGACATGCTGTGATCGACTTAAACGACACGCCTAAGGATATGGCTCCGTTATTTGAAGCAATCCTGAAATATATCCCGGCTCCGGAAGGAGATCCGGAGGCAGATACTCAGGTTCTGATCAGCACGATTGATTACAACGAATACGTTGGACGTATCGGTGTTGGTAAAGTTGAAAACGGTACAATCGCTGTTAACCAGGAACTGACTCTGTTAAACCATCATGATCTGGACAAACGTAAGAAAGTTAAGATCAGCAAGCTCTACGAGTTTGACGGTCTGAACAAAGTTGAAGTAAAAGAGGCCACTATCGGTGCTATCGTTGCTATTTCCGGTATCGCAGATATCCATATCGGTGATACTCTCTGCGCAGGGGATAATCCGGAAGCTATTCCTTTCCAGAAGATTTCCGAGCCTACTATTGCCATGAACTTCATCGTAAATGACAGTCCGCTGGCCGGTCAGGAAGGTAAATACATTACCTCCCGTCATCTGCGTGACCGTCTCTACCGTGAGCTCAACACAGATGTCAGCCTTCGTGTAGAAGACACTGAAACAACAGAAGCCTTTAAAGTTTCCGGACGTGGAGAACTTCATCTGTCTGTCCTGATTGAAAACATGAGACGTGAAGGTTATGAATTCGCAGTAAGTAAACCGGAAGTTCTGTATAAAACAGACGAACGTGGCAAGAAGCTTGAGCCTATGGAAATTGCTTATGTAGATGTTCCAGAAGAATTTTCCGGTACTGTAATCCAGAAGCTGAGCGAACGTAAAGGTGAACTGCAGGGTATGAGTACTGCCAGCGACGGCACTGTACGTCTGGAATTCCACATCCCTTCCCGTGGACTGATCGGATTCCGTGGTGAGTTCCTTACTTCCACAAAGGGTACTGGTATCATTAATACTATGTTTGACGGCTATGCACCTTATAAGGGAGATTTCCAGTACAGAAAACAGGGATCTCTGATCGCATTTGAGGCTGGTGAGGCTGTTACTTATGGCCTGTTCGCAGCTCAGGAGCGTGGTACTCTGTTTATCGGACCTGGTGCTAAGGTTTACAGTGGTATGGTTATCGGTCAGAATGGTAAGGCTGAGGATATTGAGTTGAATGTATGCAAGACTAAACATCTGACTAATACACGTTCTTCTTCTGCTGATGATGCGCTGAAATTAACTCCGCCCAGAGTTCTGAGTCTGGAACAGGCGATCGACTTTATCGATCAGGATGAACTGCTGGAGGTTACACCGGTATCTCTCCGTATCCGTAAGAGACTTCTGGATTCCAGAGAACGTAAGAGAGCAGCTTTCAGAAAAGCCTGAAACAAATAGAAACTTAAGAAAAACTAAGCCCCGCAGATTTTGCGGGGCTTAGTTTTTCTTAATCATTACTGTTCACTCCGTTCACAGTAACTCTTAATCTCCTGCAAACATAGTCAATCGGATATTCGCAATCCGCTTTCGCTACTTGCTCATAACCGAATAACTGCTTCGCAGTTTATCAGGAGGGGCTTGTACCCCTCCTGATACAAGTAAGTCCCCAACCACTGCTTATTGCTCTTCGCAACCTCCGCAGGGGGCTTACTTGATTCGGTTAAAAACATAAATCCTTCTACAAATTATATTGTTATATTTTCACGAAATTTTGAGTTAGTATTCGTTAACTTTTTGTATGTTTTGTGATTGACAAATGATTAACAAAGTCATATAATAGCATCATCGAGGTTGTTAATTTATTAACGTTATTTTTTTAACTTTCTCTCAGTTGCCAACAGAAAATATATTGTTAAATTTTTCTTATATATTCTGACAATTGATATTTTATTCACATTATTTACGTGATTATTCACAATTTTCACCATAATATTTCGCTACGCTTATATTAATATTACTGTTGACCGAATAATCAGTTTATTTGTATAATAAAACCATAACAGGTCACGGTAAATACTTTTAACGAAAACACAAACAGGAGGATTCCCATATGGCAAAAAAAGAGAACACTATCCCAACCATCATCGACACCCCTGAAGCCCTTACCGCAAAGATTGCAGCCATGAAAGAGGCACAGAAGATTTTCGCAGCATTTACCCAGGAGCAGGTAGATAAGATTTTTAAAGCTGCCGCTACTGCTGCTGACAAAGCACGTATCCCGCTTGCTAAAGATGCTGTTGAAGAAACAGGAATGGGTATTGTAGAAGATAAGGTTATCAAGAACCATTACGCAGCCGAGTATGTATACAACGCATATAAGAATACCAGAACCTGCGGTGTGATTGAAGAAGACACTGCTTACGGTATTAAGAAAATAGCTGAACCGATCGGTCTGATCGCTGCAGTTATTCCTACAACTAACCCGACATCTACTGCAATCTTCAAAACTCTGATCGCGCTGAAAACACGTAATGCAATCATCATCAGTCCGCATCCCCGCGCAAAGAAATGTACCATTGATGCAGCAAAGGTTGTTCTGGAAGCAGCTGTAGAAGCCGGTGCACCGGAGGGAATCATCGGATGGATCGATGTTCCAAGTCTTGATCTGACAAATCAGGTTATGCGCGAAGCAGACATCATCCTTGCTACAGGTGGTCCCGGAATGGTTAAAGCTGCCTATTCTTCCGGAAAACCTGCTTTAGGTGTAGGTCCCGGAAATACTCCTGTTATCATCGATGACAGTGCAGATATCCGTCTGGCAGTTAACTCCATCATCCATTCCAAAACATTTGACAATGGTATGATCTGTGCTTCTGAACAGTCTGTAACTGTTCTTGAAAGCATTTATAAGAAAGTAAAAGAAGAATTCCTTTACAGAGGATGTTACTTCCTGAAACCGGATGAATTAGAGAAAGTAAGAAAAACTATCCTTATCAATGGCGCATTGAATGCAAAGATCGTAGGTCAGAAAGCTGCCACTATCGCTGAGATGGCCGGTGTTGCAGTTCCTCCTGAGACAAAAATCCTGATCGGTGAAGTTGAATCTGTAGACATCAGCGAAGAATTCGCACATGAGAAGCTTTCACCTGTACTTGCCATGTACAAGGCCAAAACCTTTGACGAAGCGATTGCCAAAGCTGAACAGCTTGTAGCTGACGGCGGTTATGGACATACCTCCGCTCTCTACATTGACACAAGAGAGAAGGAAAAGATGGAAAAACATGCAGCAGCCATGAAGACCTGCCGTATCCTCATCAATACTCCATCTTCTCAGGGCGGCATCGGCGACCTTTACAACTTCAAACTTGTTCCGTCCCTGACTCTGGGCTGCGGTTCCTGGGGTGGCAACTCCGTATCTGAGAACGTAGGTGTGAAACATCTTATCAACATCAAGACCGTTGCTGAAAGGAGAGAAAATATGCTCTGGATTAGAACACCGGAAAAAGTTTATTTCAAAAAAGGCTGCCTGCCGGTTGCTCTGGATGAGCTTGGCACTGTTATGCACAAGAAACGCTGCTTTATCGTAACAGACTCTTTCCTTTATAAGAATGGATATACTAAGAAAATCGAAGATAAATTAGATCAGATGGGAATCGTACATACCTGCTTCTATGATGTAGAACCAGATCCATCTCTCGCTTCTGCAAGAGCCGGTGCTGCAGCAATGAGAATGTTCGAGCCTGACTGCATTATCGCAATGGGCGGTGGTTCCGCAATGGATGCCGGCAAGATCATGTGGGTTCTCTATGAAAATCCGGACGCCAACTTTGATGATATGGCTATGGACTTTATGGATATCCGTAAGAGAATCTTCACATTCCCGCATATGGGTAAGAAAGCTTACTTTATAGCTGTTCCGACATCTTCCGGTACAGGTTCCGAGGTAACACCGTTTGCTATCATTACTGATAAGACTACAGGTATCAAATGGCCTCTGGCAGATTATGAATTAATGCCTGATATGGCTATTGTTGATACAGATAATATGATGAGCGCACCTAAGGGACTGACCTGTGCTTCCGGTATCGACGTTATGACTCATGCACTTGAAGCCTATGCTTCCATGATGGCGTCTGATTATACAGATGGTCTTGCATTAAATGCGATTAAACTGGTATTTAACTATCTGCCACGTGCATACAAAGATGGTTCTGATGTAGAAGCAAGACAGCATATGGCAAATGCTTCCTGCATGGCTGGTATGGCTTTCGCAAATGCTTTCCTTGGCGTAAACCACTCTCTTGCTCATAAGCTGGGAGCTTTCCATCACATTCCACATGGTATCGCAAATGCTCTGGTTCTGCTTCATGTTCTGCGCTATAATGCAGCCGAAGTTCCGGCTAAAATGGGTACTTTCCCACAGTATCAGTATCCGCACACACTTGCACGTTACGCTGAGATTGGCCGTTCTGTAGGTCTGACAGGCAAGAACGACAGCGAAGTATTTGAGAAACTTCTCCAGAAACTGCAGGAACTGATGGATACTATTGAGATCAAACATACGATCAAAGAATACGGCGTAGACGAGAAGTACTTCCTTGAAACTCTGGACGAAATGACCGAACAGGCATTCAACGACCAGTGTACCGGTGCCAACCCGAGATATCCATTAATGTCTGAGCTGAAAGAAATCTATCTGAAAGCTTACTATGGTGAGGGAAATATTCCTGAATCCGGGAAAGCCAAAGAGAAAAAAGAAGCAAAATAAAATTTGCTGAAAATAAACCTTTTCCTTTAAAAATATAGTGTTTAAATCAACAAAATGGGGCTGTCAAAAAAAGACAGCCCCTTATTATATTATTTCTTACTGCGGGATGCTTCTGCTTCCCAATGTGTGATAAAGTATGTAATATCATCTGTCATGTGAAGCGGTCCGCCAAAGCTTTCTGAATATACTGCAAGCTTGATCGCATCTTTTACAAGAAGCTGTGCTTTTGCAGCTTTTCCCTTATCATCTTCCATAATAAAGGCACCGACTCCCTGTACCAGGATCAGTCTTGGCTCTTTGTCATTCTCTGCCATAAATTCATCCAGCGCTGCTTTTGCCTGATCAATATTTTCTACAAATAACGGATATGGTCCGCAGTATACAATGTGATCCGGTGTAAACGGTTTCAGAAGGGGTGCAGCCGCTGCTTTATCTTTTACAAAGTTATCAGCTTCCGCTACAGGTACAACTTCTACCGCATGTCCCAGTAACCGGGAAAGCCTCTCTGCTGCCTGCTCTTTTTCAGGTGTAACAGCATCACTGACATCAGCAGTTCTATTTACCTGTTTCTCTAATTTACTGATCACATCGTCAAATAACACTCCAATTTCCTCTACAGTATTTGCTGCAACGAAAATTCCGTGATTCTGGAGCAGAAGAACCTGAACATCTTTTCCGGATTCTTCTTTATAAGCATTCATTTTCTCATAACAGATACGCGCAAGTGTATAACCTGGTTTGCAGATATCGATCCAGAGTACATCTTTTCCAAGAAGCTCTTCGCTGAGTTCCTTTGCCCCTTTTCCGCAGGTCAGTCCATTGACAAGTGTAGGATGAACATGCAGTACATAAGTATAGGCAAATAAATTATGAAGCAGCGCTTCCACACTTGGACGTTTGGTTTTATCAGCATCTGTTACTGCTGCCATAACATCTGCAAGATACAGTGATTCACGTTTGACATCATCTTCAGGATAATCTGTTTTCATGATTTCATTCAAACGTGCTCTGCTCATTTCCACAAATTCCTCTGCCTTGATTGTAGCAAGCTGTGTACCAGAGCCTTTTACATACAGTGTGGTGTCGTCTTTTACTGAAGTATTACCACCGCCTGCAAGAACATAAGCAGGGTTGCTTCCATAAGTATTTGACATTTTTACTAAGGTTGAAAGATCCATAATTAAAATTCCTCCCATATTTATAATAGTTTTGCTCTTTCCTATTGTACACGATATCCTACTTTTTTCCAAGTGTTATAATGTTGCTGTGAACGGAGTAAACAGTAACGTTATAATAATCCCGCAAAATAATCTCATAAACAGCTGTCCCAGTCGCAGATATGCACTTCGTCCGGTACTGTACTGTTCTGTCACTTCACGGCATTCATCCATTGTTGCTGCAAGATCATTTCGGATATCCAGAACTGCCTGACAGTCCGCCATAAAGCATCCATTCTCAAAATGATGATACAGACTTCTGTAATCCAGGTTTATGGTTCCGCAGGTTGCCATACAGTCATCTGCCACACTCATCTTTGCATGACAGAAGCCAGGCGTCCACTCGTAGATACGCACCCCATGTTTCACCAGTCCATGGTAGAAGGAACGGGTAATATTATAGATCATTTTTTTATCCGGAATACCAGGTGTAATGATCCTCACATCTACCCCTCGCTTAGCAGCCAGGCACAGGGCATGTGTCATTTCATCTGTGATGATCAGATATGGAGTCATAAACCAGCAGTATTTTTCCGCTTTGTTCGCCATACTGATATACACTTCTTCGCCTACCTGCTCATTATCCATAGGGCTGTCTGCATAGGGCTGGATAAAGCCCGTCTGCTTTGCCTGATAATCTGTACTGAGCAGAAATTTGTTAAAATCACTGTCATTTTTATCTTTGTCGCTGACAGCATTCCACATCTCCAGGAATGTCACTGTCAAAGAACGGACAGCCTCGCCTTCCAGACGGATGCCTGTATCCTTCCACTGTCCATAAGGATGTGTGAAATTAAAATACTCATTAGCAAGGTTGTACCCTCCGGTAAATCCTACTTTTCCATCAATCACTGTAATCTTGCGGTGATCCCTGTTATTCAGAAACACATTCAGACCCGGAGTAAAGGGGTTGAATACTCTGCAGTGGATTCCAACCTTTTCCATCTTCTTGATAAAATCTGTGTTGATAAATCCAATGGAACCCATATCATCATAAAATACCCTGACATCCACTCCCGCCTTTACGCGGTCCTCCAGAACACTCTGGATTTTATGCCAGGCCTGTGCATCCTCGATGGCATGGTATTCCATAAAAATAAATTTCTCTGCCTTTGCCAGATCTTCCAGCTGAGCCTCCAGTCCTTTAACTGCCTCATCATAATAAATAACGTCCGTATTCTGATAAACCGGATAGGAGGCATTTCTCTGTATATAATCAGCGATATTGCCTGCCTTCGGAATCTTTCTGCCAAGCGTTTCCCTGCACTCACTGTCATTGGGAAGCAACGGCAGAAGTTCCCTGTCAATCTGGGCATAGCGCTCTCTCATTTTGAGGGTACCGCCGTTAAGACCGATCAGTAAATATAATCCCACTCCCATAATAGGGAATACAAGGATCAAAATAACCCATGGCATCTTCATAGATGAAGTCTGGTCTGACGCATACAACTTAAGAACCAGTACACCTGCAAGAAGCCTTGTCATCAGATTGATAATCTCCGCATATTGATTCAGCTTTGTAATCATAACAATGATAAAAGCTGCTTCCAACAAAATACATACCGCGGAAAAACATAATCGTTTTACACCATTTTTCGTTTTCGCCCTGCCTTCCAGAGTATCCTGTTTCATGTTCTTTCTCTCCCCCTCTGCCAATTATTTAGAAAAATCTTTCCTGATTATTCTGCCAAGCCTGTCCAGATCCTCATTGTCGGGGTGGGACAAAGCCCTGTCAAAATTCTCGATCAGTTCATCCAGGTTCGGTGCATGATTCGGCTTCTCCTTCATCATTACGTATCTGTCCCTGACTGACTGGGGCATTTTCCCCTGACACATAAATTCTCCCATCACTGTATTACTCTCATCCACAGATTCCTTAACTTTCCCGAGAACCTGCTGAAAATAGGCTTCACTGCCTCCGAAGCCTGCTGTTCCAAACAGAAAGATTTTCTTGTTTTTCAGACTCTTTAACAGTTCAAGTGTTGCAGGATCTGCATTCCCTATGTCTGTCCAAAATCCAATGTATAATATGTCGGATGTGAGAGCCTTCGCTCCTTCTGTCCCAAAATAATCGCAGTTTTCCTCAGGCAGTACCTTCCCTGATCTTCTCTGCAAGCTTCTTTGTGTTCCCTGTTTTACTACTGTATAAAATTGAATATCTTTGTTCTCCCATGCTGTCCTGCTCCTTTTTTATTTTATGCACTCTCAGAGTCTTCCTTGTGTTTGCTTCTGTAAAAAGATTCCGAGAGTACATTTTTATCTACGTTATTTATATCAGTTATAACTCTTCACCAGACACTCCATCCCGGAACATTTTCAGCAGCTCTTCCATACTTTCTCTCAGCTTCTCATTCTTATTATACTGGACCAGTACCACTGTAACAATGGCAGACAGAATTATGCATCTGCGGATCAGTTTTCGAATACGGATACATCTCTTTACATCTTTTCTTCCCTTTTCATAGAGCTTCTCTGCCATCCTGTCAGCTCTGGCATCTTTGCAGGCAATATAATCATCAATCACCTGCTTATCCTCCTCACAGATATCCAGATTCTCATACTGACTCCTCAGCTCCTCAAGTTCTGCATTATTCTGTCTGATCATTGTATCTTTGCGGTTAATTCTCTCAGCTGCACTCCGGCTCATTCTCTCTGTTCGTTTATTCATGATAAAAACTCCTTTCGTTTATTTTTTATTATCTCCTATTTTAAACTTTTCTCAGGCTTTTCTCAATAAAATATTGAAAACAAAAAGCACCTGCTTTAACAGATGCTTTTTCTCGCTTTATTTTACAATAACCCCATCTTCATCCCACAGGTCATGCCAGTCCTTTGCGCCTTCCCACAGGAACACCTGACCTTTGACAAGTCGGTTTCCTTTTTCCAGGGTAGCGATCTTGGCCATTTCTTCATCAGTCAGGGGATCTTCTGTTACACATTTCAGGTTACTTACATAGTTATGTACAGAAAATGGAATGGAGATTTCCCCTCTCTGATGGGCCCATTTCAGGGCAATCAATGCCGGATGTACTCCATGCGCTTTGGCAATCTCCTGCATTTCTGGGGTCTGCATATCAGCCACATCCTCCGGGCAGATATCTCTTTCCGGTCTTCTTGGAGAACCAAGGGGCATATATCCTACCGGCTGGATGTTATGAGCAATCAGATAATCATACTGTTCCTGCTGCTGGAAACATGGATGCAGCTCCAGTTCACATGCCGCCGGTTTGATCTTCATTAACGGAAGAACTGCTTCCAGTTTCGGAATAGTCATATTGGAAATACCGATATAGCGGATCTTACCTTTTTCTACCAGTTTCTCACACTGACGATAGGTATCCATAAATTCCTCCACACTGAAAGGTCTGGATTCCGGATTTCTGGAATCTACATCACAGAATGGTGCATGGTAGTTCGGGAATGGCCAGTGGATAAAATACAGATCCACATAGTCACACTGAAGATCCTGAATGCTTCTGGTGCAGGCTTCTTCTACCTTTCTATGCATGTCATTCCATACCTTTGTCATAATGAAAAGATCTTTTCTTTCTACTACCCCTTCATCAAAAGCTGCCTTGAAAACTTCACCAATCTGATGCTCATTTCCATAGCATGCTGCACAGTCAAACATACGATATCCGCTGCGGATCGCACCCGCCACAGCCTCAGATACTTCTTCTGCACTTACACGGTCAGAACCAAAGGTTCCCATACCCATACAAGGTACTTTTTCTCCTGACGGAAGCGTTACCTTTGGCACAACTTTCGGATCAACAACCTCTTCCTCATTTGACAAAAGAATTTTTCCTTTTACAAGTCCAGGTGTTTTAAATAACTGGAATGCTTCCTGTGCCTGACTCATTGGAATTTTTTTGTAGATAAATCCAGGATCAAATTTCAGCTGACCTGTTGCAAAATAATGTGCAGTCAGATCCCATTCGCGTCCCGGATAAGGTGCGCTGTAAGACATCCAGGAACCGGTCAGTTTAAATTCTTTACGATTCATATTTTCCCACTGTGCCGGTGTAAATGTCAGATTCTCATGAGGGGTTCCGATAAAGCAGACATGTGCTTTGTTTGCAGCCAGCTCAAATGCCATATGCATGGTTGGAACCTGTCCTGCGGTCTCAAAGACAAAACCATAACCCTTACCGCCTGTGATCGCCATAGCCTTTTCCATATATCCTTCGTCTCTGGTATTGATGACTTCATCTGCACCAAGGCGTTTCGCCAGCTCAAGGCGTTCCTCACTAATATCAAAAACTACCACTTTCTTGGAACCAAAGATCTTGGTCCACTGCATGGTAAACATTCCAACTGTACCACCGCCAAGAATTGCGACATACTCGCCACCGTGGTAATCATTCTGGAATACACCGTGGATTGCAACAGTTGCAGGCTCAAACATAGCTCCCTGCTCATATGGAACACTGCTTTCAAAAGGAACAGCGTTCTGCTCCGGAACAACCACATAGTCTGCGTTACTTCCCTGCTGTCTGGAGCCTATGAAGCTGTAGTGCTTACAGAGAGAGAAATTTCCCTGCTGACAGTCATCACATTTCATACATGGAAGAAGCGGTGCACCGGAAACACGGTCTCCCACTTTTACCTTAGTCACACCTTCCCCCACTTCCACTACATCTCCGGAAAACTCATGTCCAAGTACGATTGGATAAAAATGGACCCCATGATTCAGGACACGCGGAATGTCTGAGCCACAGATACCAGAATATCTGACACGTATCTTAACAGTTCCTTTGGTCACCTTAGGTTCTTCGATTTCCTGATACTGTACATCTTCATTTGCAACTACCACTGCTGCTTTCATAATATATTTCTCCTTTCATGAATTCTGCTTTTTATTTTGCAGTCATTATGTGTGCCAGAGACTTATAAAGTTCCATATAAGTCTCAAAAGTTTTGTCATAAACTGCTTTGTTCTTCGGATCCGGTTCATGGCGGCGGGTCTCTTTGACCGTAAGTGAAACTGCTTCCTCATAATCTTTGTAAAAACCTACTCCCACCCCTGCCAGAAGTGCCGCACCAAGGGTGGTTGCCGTATCAGATGCCGGTACTATGATCGGTTTTCCTGTAATATCGGATTTGATCTGTGTCCAGAGCAGGGAATTGGCAGAACCTCCCATAGCTCTCAATACATCTGCCTCTGCCCCTGCTTCCCTGGCCACTTCAAGATTGTGCCGCAGGGAAAGCGCCACCCCTTCCATACAGGCACGGACCATATGTCCTTTTGTTTTTGCAAAATCCAGTCCATAGAAAACACCCTTTGCATATGGATTCCAGATAGGAGAACGCTCCCCGGACATATATGGAAGAAATACCATTCCATCGCAGCCTGGCCCAACTTTTTCTGCAATCTTATTGAGCTGATTCAGAGATGAGACACCTGTCTGTTCTTTCATCATCCGTTCATAATCTGCAAATTCACGTTCAAACCAGCGCATTACACCGCCGCCTCCGGTGGTTCCTCCCTGAAGAAGCCATTTGCCCGGGACAACATGATAGCTCAGGATCAGCCTCGGATCAGCCTTATATTCCTCTGTACAAATACTCATTCCTCCGGCCTGTCCACCCTGTTCCTGTGTTTCACCGGAATGGATCACACCTGCACCAAGAGTTCCGCAAGCCGCATCAAGTCCACCGGCAACTACGGGAATTCCTTCTACAAGTCCACACTCTGCAGCTGCCTTCCCGGTAACTGTTCCAACCACATGGTCACAATCACAGATTTCCGGAAGAAATTCCATGGGGATTCCAAGACGTTCACACATTTTTTCATCCCAGCATCCCTTCTTCATATTGAAACAATGCAATCCATATCCCTGTGACACATCCTGGGTAACCGCACCTGTCAGTTTAAATGCAATGTAGCTGTTGGACTGAAGGATTTTGTAGATTTTTGCGTATACCTCCGGAAGATTTTCTTTATACCAGAGGATCTTTGCAGTAGAATAAGAAGGCTGAAGAGAATTTCCCGCCACCTCAAAAATCTCCTCCTGTCCAATCTCCTGATTCAGTCTGTCACAAATAGACTGTGCTCTCGTATCCATCCAGATTGGTGTATTGGCCAGCACGTTTCCCTCTCTGTCAATTGGGATTGCAGACCAGCTCTGACCATCGATCCCGATTCCTGCAATCTCATCTGCAGTGATATCTGCCTTCTGTATGGTTTCCTTTGTTGCCCGGCAGACTGCATCCCACCATTCCTCAGGGTTCTGCTCTGCCCATCCCTCATGTGGATAATATACCGGATAATCACCACTGGCTGCTGCAAGAACTTTTCCATTCCTGTCAAATACCGCAACCTTGCAGGCACTTGTTCCGATATCAATCCCCAATAAATATGATTTCATCATTTTGCTGCTCCCATGATTCTATTTTATCTGTTCAGAATACTTACAGATTTTCCTTCCATAATCTCTGTCTGAAGTTTCTCCATAAAAGGTTCCTCAGATCTTTCTTCTTTCTTTTCAAGATGCTCCAGAATAATCCTTGCAATCTCTTTGGCAATCCTGTCGGTGGGCTGTGATACGATCGTCAGCTTGGGACGGCACGCCCTTGCAAACTGAAGATTATCAAACCCTATCATAGAAAGCTGCTCCGGAATCTGTATTCCCAGTTCATTGACTCCGATCATTGCACCCATTGTCATTTCATAGTTGGTCACAAAAACCGCTGTCATATCCGGATTCTCCCGGACAAGCTGTTCCAGGCCTCTGACACCTCCCTGGATCGTATAGTCACCACGATATACCAGGGAATTTTTTATGGAAATTCCAGCTTTTTTAAGAGCTGTATAATATCCTTCCAAACGTTCCTCTGCTGTAAAAATCCCCTCAGGGCCACCTATAATTCCAATTTTTCTATGCCCTTTTTCTATAAAAAGCTGCATCGCATCCTCTGCCGCTTTTTTGTTATCCACCAGAACACTGTCACAGGGAATTCCCTGAATCTTACGGTCTATCAGCACGATCGGCTTTCCTGTTTTCTGGAATCTCTTCAGATGTGCCCCTGTTTCATCCACCGGCATATTAATGATTCCATCCACCCTGCGGCGGATCAGGAACTCCACTGCCTCCTGCTCCCAGCTTCTTATCTGTACGACAATCACAGACGATGGTTGCATAACCGTGACTTCTGAGAATATCTTCCATCCCTGTTATAATCTCGGCACAGAATATATTATTCAGCTCCGGGATTACAACGCCTATGGTCTTTGTCGCATTTGTCTTAAGCCCTCTGGCAACTTCATTGACCTCATAATGAAGTTCCTCAATAGCCTTTTCAATTTTTACTCTGTTTTTTTCCCTGACGTTTCCCCCATTAAAATAGGAAGAGATTGTAGCCAGTCCAAGTCCTGTCAGTCTGGCTATATCTTTCATTGTTGCCGCCATTTTATTTCTCTGCCTTGCCGTCACATCCGCAGACTTTCATTCTTGCCATTACCAGTTCCTTCACTGCTGCGATAGCAGTTTTTCCATATGCTTTCGGATCAATGGTGTCTGGTTTTTCTGCAAGAAGCTCTTTGACTGCCTTGGAATATGCTGCACGAAGCTCTGTAGCAAAATTCACTTTACAGATACCACGTTTTACACAGTCCCTGACATCCTCATCACTTAAACCAGATGCACCGTGAAGTACAAGCGGAATATCTACAACCTGGCGGATCTCACTGAGACGTTCCTTATCAAGAACGGGAGTTCCTACATAGAAGCCATGTGCAGTTCCGATGGCAACAGCAAGGGAAGTAACTCCTGTACGTTCAACGAACTCCTTTGCCTCCTGAGGATCTGTATTTGTGTCTGCCTCAGCCTCCAGATCATCCTCTTTGCCACCAACCTTGCCAAGCTCAGCTTCGCATGGAATATCCAGTGCTTTTGCAACATCTGCCACACGTTTTGTCTCTGCAATATTAGCCTCAAAATCCAGCTTGGAGCCATCGATCATAACAGAAGTATAACCTGCATGCATTGCCTGCATAGCAAGTTCAAAGCTACTGCCGTGATCCAGATGCATACATACCGGAACAGATGCTTTCTCAGCCTCTGCTGCAACGATCGCTGCATAAGTTTCTACTGTTCCATATTTCACTGTAGATGGTGTTGTCTGGATCATAACCGGCGCTTTCAGTTCCTCCGCAGCCTGGATGATCGCTTTCACCATCTCCATATTCTCCGCATTAAATGCACCTACTGCATAACCGCCTTTCTGAGCCTTTGTCAGCATTTCTTTTGATGTTACAAGTGGCATAACGATTTCCTCCTCATAATTAATGATGTATATTTTTTGTTCTGATTACTACAGTGCAGGAAACGCTCTCGAAACCGAAACGTTTCTGTTTTAGTCGATTATATCTCTTACTTAAACTTCTGTCAAGTATGATTCGTTATCTATAGCAATCCTCGTAAATAATGGTTACTGTTCACTCCGTTCTCAGTAACACGCTTCGCGATGCACAGGATTTATGCTAATCGCATAAATCCGCGCCGTATATCTCGGGATTTTGGCATATTCATGCCAAAACACCTCGCGGAATAGTAGCGTGTGAACAGTAACAAATAATGAATTTAAGAGGATTGCTATATAACTGATGCGTTGCACAACGACAGAATTTTAAACTTTTCTCAGGCTTTTCTCAATAAAATATTGAAAACAAAAAGCACCTGCTTTAACAGATGCTTTTTCTCGCTGAATTTAACCGCCTGACTTTATAAATACTGGCCGAACTCAACCTTCTCTTTATTCGGTCCCTCAATTGTAAAGAACTTTACCCCGTTTTCCCAGAAGGGAAGAACATGAACAATATCATTAGTTGGAATTCCAATATGCTGAATTCCATTCAGCTGTTCTTTAAAATCCATTTCTTATCCTCCTTACGCAAAACAGGCTGATCACAATTGCACAGATGCACGTACCAATGCTGTGATCAGAAAGACTACCAGCACCAGAAGAAGACCTCTCTTCTCAAGTGCCTGTCCGATTATATCACCCATACCGCAGTCCTGCAATACCCAACGGATAATTCCTCCGCCTGTAATAGCAAGCAGAATCTATCACTTTCATTTTCCTCCTGATAGTCCGTTATAATATTCATCTGATGAAAATCATCCGACATATTTATGTATTGTTGCTCTTACAGCCCCAGGTCCTGCGATCATCTCACGGAACATATCCTCAACCTTCTCTCCTACACCATCTTTGTAAAGGTCAGTGAAGAACAGACGCTCATTGGAAAGAATTGGTTTTAACTGATCTTTGAATGTTTCAGGTTTGCCTACTACAATATCCTTAAACTGTTCCTGCAGTTCCTCATTCATTGGGTCCGGTGCAAGTTCAAATTTATTTCCTTCATCATCTACACCAAGCATATATCTGAGCCATCCTGCAATTCCCAGAGGAATAGCTGTCAGTCTGGAAGCATCTCCGAATTTCTGTACATATGCTTTGATTGTTTCGCCGAAACGGATACCAACCATCTGAGATACATCTACTGCCAGACGAAGGTTTGTGTCTCCCAGATATTCATTTGGAAAACGATCGTTAAAAAGCTCATCAACAAATGCCTGGGGAGAAAGGATTCCAGGGTCAGCAACTACCGGAAGACCTTCATCATAAGCAATCATACGTGCCATTTTCATCATATCTTCATTTGTATTAAGCATATGCGCAAACAGATCATATCCAAGAACTACTCCCAGCGGACCTGTAGCAGAATGAACCGGATTCAGACATACTGTTACTTTCATACGTTCAGAAAGGTTAACTGTATTTCTGTCTGCCATATATACGCCAAAACCTTTTTCCAGAGCCGGACGTCCGTTAGGGAAGCTGTCCTCTATTACCAGATACTGCGGTTTCTCAGCATTGACAAATGGTGCAATGTATGTCTTCTTACCTGTGATCACCGGCTGCATGTTCTCAACACCCAGCTTTTCAAGATCTGCTGCGATCTGCTCGCTTGGACGAGGTGTGATCTTATCAATCATTGTCCATGGAAAAGCAACAACTTTTTCATCGCTTACATAGTTTACAAATCCCTCATCAACAAATCCGGCTTTCTTCCACTCTTCTGTCATTGTCAATACTGACTCGCGAAGCTTTGCACCGTTCTGTGAGCAGTTATCCATGGAAACCAGTGCGATGGGATATTCACCGGCTTTATATCTTTCATAAAGCATTGCAACCAGAACTGCCATGGCACCAGCCGCTTTATCCGGACCATTCTTGATATCTGCTTCTACAAACGGGAACCATGTTCCGTCAGCTTTCTGTAATGCATAGCCTTTCTCTGTGATCGTAAAGGAAACCATCTGCAGGGATTTGCTTGTGAAGATTTCTTTCAGGCGTTTCCACTGTGCTGCATTAGAAGACTGTGCCTTCACTGCTTCTGCAAAAGCTCCGACTACTTTATACTCACGGGTTCCATCCCCATGCAGGATCACGCTTAATCCCAGATTGTCATATGGATCATAAATCTTGTCTGCTACATCATAATCAAAGGTTTCCACACAGGTAATCCCACGATCCAGAACTCCCTCTTCCAGAAGACCATCTGCAATTCCACCGATAAATACGCGGAAAATATTTCCGATACCAAAATGAACCCATACCGGATTCTCCTTTGCTTTCTCAGAGGCAGCCTCTACATCATAACCCGGAAGAGCGATCCCTGCCTTTTTCCATGCTTCCTGTTCCTTGATTCCATTGATTGATAATTTCATGTTATATACTCCTTGTTCGTCTTATTCGATACTTA
>NZ_JBWLUT010000043.1:0-3578 GCF_056504575.1 Blautia sp. CGZ-1-C1 | reverse complement strand
CCTCCCAGAAGGACTAAAACAACCAGCGCAATCGCAAGCATTCCAAGAGAGTTATACCTTACTTTTCTCTTTTTCTTTCTTTTCTTAGAATTACCCAATTTGCCAGCCTTTCTT
Organism: Blautia sp. CGZ-1-C1; assembly: GCF_056504575.1. Lineage (NCBI taxonomy): Bacteria > Bacillati > Bacillota > Clostridia > Lachnospirales > Lachnospiraceae > Blautia > Blautia sp. CGZ-1-C1. Next base: position 3,464 of record NZ_JBWLUT010000043.1, on the reverse strand, counting down.
TTATAGCATAATTATACGCTTTATACCACAGAAGTTTACATCTTTTGACCGGAAATAGCAACCATTTTATCAAAAATTTAATAATTATTACAGGAATCTCCAGGATTTTAGTACAACATTTTACAAAAATGTCTCCGATTGTTTTATGACAGGCATATGCTCCCAACAAAAATCCCAAAACCATAAATAAACGCAGGATTCCCTCATTTGTTCTGTAAATCTCCGAAAAAACAAAGAATGCGCAGCAAAGCCAGTACAGCAGATCTTCCGCCCCGGCAGCCTTGTCTGAATGTACAAAGACATTTCGAATTGCGATCAGAAGATCATAACACAAAAGGAGAACCGCTCCCGCAGCTATTGTCTGAACCAGTAAAAGTAATTCATGATGAATAAATGTACTCATCTTTTACCGAAACATCCTTTTGAGAAAAGATTCCTCCCTGTTATCTGTATTCTTTGACAGATAAGTAAGACTGTCCACTTTTCCTTCCAGATCTACTTCTCCTTTTTCCAGATCAAGCTGCTTCACATGAAGCTGTTCTCCCTTTATTACAAGTTTACCTGCCTGTGTAAAAAGCAGGATTTCTTTTTCATCAAAGGATTTGACATCCTTTACTCCGGTAATTCTGCCACCCTGACGGTTCTCCAGCATCAGGCTGTGAGGTGAAAGTATTTTCTTATCTTCCATCGCCGCCTCCTGTTCACCGCCTCCCGTCCTCTTGTCCGGAGACTATGAACTTCTGACATATCACTTATCAATAGTTTATGTTCGTGAACTATAAAATAGACAACAATCTATTACTTTTTTATATCTGCTACATCTGTCTGTACTATTACTGTTCAATAACGTAAACAAATACTCATAATCAGATTGGCAGTTTTTATATTTTCAGACTGTTAAAGATATTTATACATACTCTCTACGTCTTCTTTTTTCACAGTTTCTTTCACATCCAGAACTTCCACTTTTACATTCTTGCTTCCGAACTGAATTTCGATGGTATCTCCTGTCTTTACCTGTACAGAGGCTTTGGCTGGTTTATCATTTACCAGGACTCTTCCCGCGTCGCAGGCTTCGTTTGCCACTGTACGGCGTTTGATCAGACGTGAAACTTTCAGATATTTGTCTAATCGCATATGCTCTTCTCTCCTATATTCTTTATAATCTGATATCAAGGTCATAAAGTCGTTCGTGCTTGCATGTTAAGACTTTTCATCCTGACATCATATCTGTAAGTAACAAAAAGGGGGAACTTTCGTCCCCCCTGGTTATCGCTTTAATTATTTACCGTTAACCATATCTTTTAAAGCTTTTCCAGCTTTGAATTTCGGTGCCTTAGAAGCTTCGATCTTCATTGTTTCACCAGTCTGAGGATTTCTTCCCTCTCTAGCAGCTCTTTCACTTACTTCAAATGTACCAAATCCAACTAACTGGATTTTTCCGCCATTTTTCAGTTCTTTAGAAACGACATCAACGAAAGATTTCAGAACATCTTCTACGTCCTTCTTGGATAAGTTTGTCTCTTTCGCCATAGCTGCTACTAATTCTGTTTTATTCATGGTGTTTCCTCCTCTAATGATCTCTTTCTTGTTTGGTGGCATCTGCCAAAAGCGACAGAGCTCTATCTTCTATATATATACCTTTTTGCCTATATTGTCAAGGTTTTTCAAAAGATTCGGGCGATTCTGCACACCCTCAAAACGCAGTTTTGGGTACATTTATCAATCTCTAAAAATCACCCGGATAATCCTGAAAACATTCATATCCGAAATTTTCCCATTTTTCTCTTTGTCTGATGAGATTCTGAAGCTTTTCCACATTTTTCTCAGAAGATCCATACCTTCTTGTGTGAATAATAATGATTGGCAAGCTTCCAGTATTTTTCCGGATATGTGAAACGAACTCTTAAGTATTGCCACTCTTGAGGCGATATCGGACGGATTTTATGATATTCCCGGAGCATTTCCCTCGCAAGCTTCAGGTCCCAGTTGTATTTTTCGAGGATTTTTCTCATAAAGCAATACAAATCTGACATCTGAATATCAAAGCTCCAATGTCCGAAATTCGTCACCGCAGTTTTGTCTGTATCACTTTTCAATATTAAAATATTGTGCTGATTATATTCCCCATGACAGACCTGACCTTCCTTCCAAGCTTTTTCCCTGAGATTTTCATACCCTATCTCTTCTAAGAGTTCTACTGCATACTGCGCTCTCTGTAAAAAACGCTCCACGCTGGCCAGATAGTCTTTTTCAAATACACAGGATGCCCCTTTTTTTCGTATAAATTTGCGGATTTTGCGAAGTTCCTGATTATGTCGGAGATACACATCTTTCAGGGACTTTTCCCTGTATTCCTCCACAGGTTCCATTTTCATTAAAATATGTAACCTTGCCAGCGTCCGAACACTTTTTAAGATATCCTCCCGGGATTTAGTATCACACTCTCTCCCTTCATACCAGTGCTGAAGTGTAAATCTTTGTTCATCCTTATCTTTGCTGATCAGACTTTCCTGTGTATTCTGTAAAAAATAATCTGTATTTATACCATTTTTCTGAAGATAGAGCAAAAGTTCCTGTTGTTTTTCCAGCTTCTTTTCAGAGCCACGAAATTCCCTCAAAATTAAAAGTCCCTGCGCTGTATAGCAAAGCAAAGCCCCCCTTGTCCTTGCAGAACGGTCTGCTGTCAGCTCATATTGAGCCAGAGTGCTAAGTCCGTAATCATACAATGACATATCCCCCTCTTATCTTAATACTTTCTATACATATGAAAAAAATCCGGGGGATATACCCTCGGATTTTTAATACTGTTGTTGTCCGTCCTGTTGTTACCGTTCACTTCGTATCCAGTAACGTATTTTGCCATGCATAGACTTTGCAGCTATTTACTTTTCTAACATACTTAGCAATATTTCTTTCTGATTCTTCTCCGGTGCTGCAAGAACTTCTTCCAAAAGACGATTCAGTGTCTCTCCGATTTCCCGTCCCGGCTTATATCCGGCTTCAATCAGGTCTTTGCCTGTGACAGCAAGTGTCTTTAACGATACACACTGATGCTCTTTCAGAATAATTTCGTAAGCTTCTTTCACTTTATCCAGGCGTTCCTGCTTTTCAACGCGTTTGTAGTCGCTCTGCGCCCGCATATCCGCCTGCTGTACTTCCAGATAATATGGAAAAAGATCCTCTCCAATGCGGTTTACTGCGCGGCGTACCGACTTCGTCGTCCCTTCCGGTCTGTCATCATGCCATTTCACCAGACGGGTCACCTTGCGTATCGTGTCATTGTCGAATTTCAGGCGACGAAGAATCTGCCCCGCCATCTTTTCACCTGCACTTCCATGCGTTTTGAAATGGTCTCTTCCATTCTCATCTGTTTTTCGCACAACGGGTTTACCGATATCGTGAAGCAGCATCGTAATACGAAGAACTCTGTCTGCGCGCACATAGCAGAGACTGTGCAGATA
>NZ_JBWLUT010000042.1:0-13622 GCF_056504575.1 Blautia sp. CGZ-1-C1 | reverse complement strand
ACTTAGTGGGCATAAATCAATCGGTCTTTACAGACATACAGAAGCGTACAAGTTTGCCTTTGATGTTGTATATACAAATATACAGGCAGCAGGAGCTTATCGTGGTTATGGTGCTACCCAGGGTATTTTTGCGGTAGAGTCTGCGGTAAATGAACTTGCACATCAGATGGGAATGGATCCTGTTAAAATCAAGGAACTGAATATGCCGGTAGAAGGTGGCCCTCTTCCGGGTTATCCGGATGTGCCATATGCACAGAGCTGTGCAATGGATCGCTGTATGGCACGTGCCAAAGAGATGATGGACTGGGATGCAAAATACCCACGCCGCGATATGGGTAATGGCAAAGTCCGTGGAATTGGTGTTGCCATGGCAATGCAGGGGTCTTCCATTGCGGGAGTAGACGTCGGCGGAGCAGATATCAAGTTAAATGAAGATGGATCCTATACTCTTGCGCTTGGATGTACTGACATGGGTACAGGCTGTGACACGATTATGGCACAGATTGCAGCAGACTGTCTGAATACTCCGATGGATAATATTGTAGTATTTAGCGTAGATACAGATATTTCCCCGTATGATTCAGGATCTTATGCTTCTTCCACTACATATACTACCGGTGTGGCAGTAATGAAAGCCTGCGAGGAGCTTAAGAAGAAAATCTGTAAGCTTGGTGCAGAGATGATGGAAGTTGATGAGAACAAGGTTGATTTTGATGGTTCTTATGTCTTCTATGATTATGACTGTGATGAAGATGGTGATGCTGCCACGGCAGATGAAAATAGTATGACTTCTACGGCCGCAGATGACAAGGCAGATCTGGCCGAAAAGAAAGTTTCTATAGAAGATATCGCATTGAAGAGCACATTCTTTAACAATGTCGAGCTTCAGGTCGTACAGCAGCATTCCTCCCCGATTTCTCCGCCGCCATTCATGGTTGGCATGGTAGAAGTGGAAGTCGATACAGAGACAGGAAATGTGGATGTACTTGATTATGTAGCGGCAGTTGACTGTGGTACGCCAATCAATCCAAATCTTGCCCGCGTCCAGACCGAAGGTGGTATTGCGCAGGGAATCGGTATGGCACTCTGGGAAGATGTACAGTACACAGACAAGGGAAAAATCCGCAATAACTCCTTCATGCAGTACAAGATTCCGACCAGACAGGATATTGGAAATATTCGTGTGGCATTCGAGAGCAGTTACGAAAAGACAGGCCCATTTGGCGCTAAATCAATCGGAGAACTGGTTATTGATACCCCGTGTCCGGCAATTGCAGAAGCAATTTACAATGCAACAGGTGTACGTCTGACAGAACTTCCGATGACTCCGGAGAAAATCGCGATGGGAATCCTGAAGAATAAAATGGAAGCAAAAGACCAGATGAAAGAGAATACCAAAACAGGGGCGAAGGTTGACAGATGAAAGAACTATGCCTTGCATGTATAGGATTTGTGCTGGAATTTGCAGTTTTTTATGCTGTGGGCAGTCTTCTGACAAGAATACTGAAAATGAAAAAAGACGTTTCTTTGACGTTTATTCTTGGATATCTGACGTATTTTGCTGTATTTGAACTGGTGACAGTGCCTATGACTTTAAAATGGGTTTCTCTTACTACGGCTGCCTGTATATGGGCAGGACTTATGATTATTACTGTTATAGTGGCAATTATCTGTGCTGTAAAGAAAAAAACAAAAGATAAGTATAGTAAGAATCTGCCAGATGCAGCAGGAATTTCCGGAGATATCACACCGAAAAAAGGCAACAGTATTTCTGATATATGGAAAAGGCATTCGATAATGATCATTATCGCAGGTGCTGTAGTTCTTCTGCAGTGCCTGATTGTAATCTTCTATAAAGATACGACGGTAGATGCGGCATATTATGTGGGAACGGTGAGCACTTCTGTATATACAGATACGCTTGGCAGATATAATCCTTACAATGGAATAATCCTGAAAGTTTTTCAGGCCAGATATGTTTTCTCTGCATATCCGATGAATAATGCAGTCTGGTGCAGGCTTCTGGGAATACATCCGATTGTACAGGCAAAGCTTGTGATGTCATGTATGAATGTGATAACAGCTAACCTGATTATCTACCAGATTGGTAAGAGACTGTTTGACGGAAACAGAAAGAAAGCAGACCTGATGGCGGTATTCACATGTGTGTTACAGCTGTTTTGTGGAACGATTTATTCTTCAGGTACTTTTTTCTTTACAAGAAGTTATGAGGGAAAGGCAATTCTTGCCAATATCGCCATTCCGGCAGTGCTGATGTGTGCGATATGGTATCTTCAGGAAAAAAACGACAGAAATGTCTGGATCGTATTGTTTATCACAGCTGTCAGTGCATTGACATTTTCCGGTTCAGCGATTATTTTCCCAATCGTAATCGCGGCGGGGATGGCACCTGTAGCAGTTATGAATAAGAAAATTTCGGGTTTGGTATATTGTGCTGTGTGTATGATCCCGTCAATATTGTATGCGGCTGTCTTTTTTGCATGCAGGATTGGTCTGCTGACGCTGGCGGCATCTTAAATAGGAGGAGATAATAATGGCAGGTGTAACGATTCAGGAATATGGACTCCGCTTTGTCAGTGCATGTATGAAGTTATACTGGAGTTCCTGCTGGTATCCTTTTCTGTTTGTGGTGGGTATCATATGCACGCTGATCTGGGGACGTAAAAAGAATTCCAGAATTTTTATAGGATATGTACTTTTCTTATTGCTCACAGTTTATAATCCGCTGGTTGTGAAATATCTGATCGCGAAAGTGAAGTTCGAAAACGAATATTACAGGTTTATCTGGATTTTGCCGGTGATTCCTGCCGTAGCATATTACGGGGTAAAACTGGTAAGTGTTTTCAGAAAAAAATGGCAGCGCGCGCTTGCGGCGATAGTCGTACTTGGCTGCTTTGTGTTACTGGGGAATCCGCTTGACGGTGTGGTGACCAATTTTGCGATGACGGAGAATATATATAAAGTTCCGGATGATCTGAGGGCAGTCTGCGATGTGATTCACCAAAATCAGGAGAATGATTTCCCAAGGGTTGTATTTGACAGCAGCTTAAACAGTATTGTGAGACAGTATGATGCAGGTATCGGTCTTGTGATCAGCCGAAATGCAAGTATTTATCGCGCGGGAAGTACGGTAGCTGGAAGTTTCGATGAAAACAGTGGCTTTTATAAACGGCAGAAGGCATTGCTGGATGTGATCGATTATCATATTTATGACAGCCCTGATCAATTCAAAAAAGCTCTCAGGAAGACAAAGACCGATTTTGTGGTAACCGCAATCGGGCAGGTAGATCATGAGTTTCTGGTAAATAACGGATGTGAACTGGTCGCACAGACAGAGACTCATTATGTTTATAAATATAATGGCTAGGCTTGCCGGAAACAGAGTTTGCCGGAAAGGAATCTTATCCGAAGAACCTGTTTTGGGTATATTATGCCAAAATTCCTCAAAAATAGCAGTGTATGGGCAATTTTCGTTAATAAAATAACTAATGAAAAAGAAGCAGATACCTATTGCTATTTGTCAGGAAAACTGATACAGTAAGTGAGATGATATGTAATGATAGAGGCGCGGGATTCATCAGTAGTCCGGGAGAGATGGAATGACACCCATCCGGAGAAAGGGAAAACCGCCGAAGGAATCTGACAGGTCAGGGGGCAGATTCCTGGGACGTCGCAGAATATGCGCCGTACTGTCACCTGGGTGAAGCGCTATCGGATGTAACGTATACTGTAATGTATAACAGATACCACGAATGTGTTTCAGAATGCATTTGTGGTATTTTTTATGTAATAGAAAATTCTGCTGGAATCTCCTGTTACATAAAAATATCACAGGAAATTACTCAGTAATGTTCTTGCGATATGAAAGGCCTTTCGGGCAGGATTGTAACATATCGTACATATCTACAAAAGAGGGAGGTACATTCATGAAAAAAAATGTAAAAAAATTATCAGCTGTTCTGTCAGTGATCATGCTGATGATCCTTGCAAGTCCGTTGACTGTACTTGCAGCAGAGGAAGAAGCGGCAGCATCTGCAAAATTTTATGGTACATTCTGGGCGCTGGTTCCGCCGATCGTTGCCATTGCGCTGGCGTTGATCACAAAGGAGGTATACAGTTCGCTGTTTATCGGAATTTTAGTTGGCGCACTGTTTTACTCAGGATTTAGCTTTGAGGGAACGATCCTTCATATCTTTGAAGGCGGAATGATCAGTGTTCTGACAAGCTCCTATAATATGGGTATCCTGATATTCCTGGTTATCCTCGGAACAATGGTTTGCCTGATGAACAGAGCCGGAGGTTCAGCAGCTTTTGGCCGCTGGGCAAGTAAGAGAATCAAGACAAGAGCCGGTGCTGAGATTGCAACAGTTGTTCTCGGCGTATTGATCTTTATCGATGACTATTTTAACTGTCTGACAGTAGGAAGCGTTATGCGTCCTGTAACTGACAAGCACAACGTATCCCGTGCAAAGCTGGCTTATCTGATCGATGCGACAGCAGCCCCTGTATGTATTATTGCTCCGATTTCTTCATGGGCAGCAGCAGTCAGCGGGTTCGTAAAGGGAGAGGATGGAATCTCACTGTTTGTACATGCAATTCCATATAACTTCTATGCCTTGCTTACAATCTTCATGATGATCGCCATGGTCTTTATGAAAGTAGAATTTGGCCCGATGGGTGTTCATGAAACAAATGCGTTAAAAGGTGATATTTATACAACACCTGCACGTCCTTATGCAAACTCTGCCGAGGATGAGAAGGGTAATCCACGTGGCAAGGTGATTGATCTTCTGATTCCTATCATCAGCCTTGTAGTGTGCTGTGTTATTGGTATGATCTATACTGGTGGGTTCTTTAGCGGAACTGATTTTGTAACTGCTTTTTCACAGAGTGATGCTTCTATTGGACTTGTGCTGGGAAGTTTCTTTGGACTTGTGATCACAATTGTACTCTATCTGGTACGCCGCGTTATGAATTTCAAAGACTGCATGGCATGTATCCCGGATGGATTTAAAGCAATGGTACCTGCAATCCTGATCCTTACTTTTGCATGGACACTGAAAGCCATGACAGACAGCCTGGGTGCATCTGATTTCGTATATGGAGTTGTTAAGAGCTCCGCGGGCGGACTGATGAATTTCCTGCCGGCTATCATCTTTGTAATCGGTGCTGTGATCGCATTTGCGACAGGTACTTCATGGGGAACTTTTGGTATCCTGATTCCGATCGTAGTTGATGTATTCTCAGGAACAAACCATGAACTGATGATCATCTCTATTTCTGCTTGTATGGCAGGTGCTGTATGTGGTGACCACTGCTCACCGATTTCTGATACAACGATCATGGCTTCAGCAGGTGCACAGTGTGAGCATGTAAACCATGTCAGCACACAGCTTCCGTATGCAATGGTCGCAGCGGTTGTATCTTTCCTGACTTATATTATCGCAGGATTTGTACAGACACCTTGGATTGCACTTCCGGCCGGAATCATTCTGATGGCGATTACACTGGTGATTATCCGACTGAAATTTGATGATCTGAAGATATAAAGAGATGAGTACTGCTGAAATTAAGTTTTTATGTTAAAACAGGAATTACTTAATATTCACGGTACTGGCATCAGATAGAAATTGACAGAGTAGCGGATTGGCTATCCGGAGCAGGAAGTGAATTTCTGCTTTGGATAGCCGAAACTGCTGCTCTGCATAGTTTCTGATTATGTTACAGAAATTTTTGCTTCAGAGAATGTGAAAAATGTCAGTAGCAGAGAAACTTTAAAGACATGGTATTTTTGTTATAATATATCGTAAATTTTCAGCCTGATTCGTAAATTATCGTAATAGTAGATAAGTTCGGTACATTTATGCATATTCCAAAAAAAACTTTACTTTTACATAGGGCTGTGATAGAATGATAAATGGAAATTTAGTAACTAAAGAACATTGAAGGTTACTGAATTTATTGTCTTACCTGCACCTGTAGCTCAGTGGATAGAGCAGTGGTTTCCGGTACCATGTGCGGGGGTTCGATTCCCTTCAGGTGTGCTGCCTGGGACGTATGTACAGTTCCGGTGCGTTGTATCATATAGGAGTTGCTGAGAAACGAAGTGAACAGTGACTCATAAGGAGGACAAGAACTTGGATGATTTCAGAGAATGGTTGTCAGACAACCTCCGGTATTTTATGCTGGGTGGTGCGATTCTGATAATCGTGGTTGTCCTGTTTTTTAGCATTCGTGCCTGTTCCGGAAGTAATAAGGGGAATTCCGGAGATGGACAGAAGACCACATCCACAGACCAGGGAAATGTTCCTTCTTCTCCGACAAGTGAAGGGGAGTCTGACGAGAAGAAAGAAGACGCCAATCCCATGGAAACAGCAGATGCAGATATCACTGCATTGATTAAGAGCTATTATCAGGCTCTGGGGGAAAAAGATATTGCAACGCTGAAGACTCTTGAAGATGATTTTACACCATCCGATGAGTCAAAAGTCACAAATTTGAAAGATTATATCGAAGGGTATGAAGTGGGCGATGTGTACACGAAGAAAGGTATGACAGATGATTCTTACGTGGTTTACGCCTGTTTCTCTTACATCTGTCAGGGTATCGAGACGAAAGCACCGGCTTTGACTCAGTTCTATGTGTATAAAAACAGTGAAGGTAACTGGGTAATCGATAACGGAGCTTTACAGGATTCTGAAATTTCTGCATATATGGAGAACCAGTTGTCAGACAGTGATGTTTCTGACCTTGTAAAGAAAGTACAAAATGAGCTGGATCAGGCACAGCAGTCAGATTCATCTCTTGCAGAATTCTTAAATGGCCTCGGAGAGGAAGCAAGTGTGTCAACAGATGCAGAGGATGGCACAATGCTTACTACTACAGATGAATGTAATGTGCGTGCTGAAGCAAGCACAGATGCTGAGATCCTTGGCGTGATTTCGGCAGGCGAGCAGGTTGAGAAGAAAGGCACTGATGGTGAATGGGTTCAGATTGATTATGATGGTGAGACCGGATACATCAGGGGAGACTTGCTTGAATAACAAGTCAATCGGATATTCGCAATCCGCTTTCGCTACTTGCTCATAACCAAATAACTGCTTCGCAGTTTATCAGAAGGGGCTTGTACCCCTTCTGATACAAGCAAGTCCCCACCCACTGCTTATTGCTCTTCGCAATTGAAGCAGGGGACTTACTTTATTTGGTTAAATACGGATAATAAAAAATACTGCCACTCATCGGAAAATGATGATAGGCAGTATTTTTTGTGCTGTAATAATGATAAACTAAGAAGCATTATGAAATTCACTGTATGTATTTCCACCGGATAATTCTGTCTGATGCAGTGCGGCCAGCTCGTGTATCGTCACAAGCTGATATCCGTCTTCAATCAGCTGCGGAATCAGAATCTCAGCAGCGTCTACAGAAGTACTGTAAATATCATGCATCAGGATAACAGAACCATCTTTTACATTGTTCATAACTTCTTCTACAGTGGATTCGACATCAAGTGTCTTCCAGTCAAGTGTATCGATAGACCACAGAATCATAGGTGTTCCAATTGCAGCCTTAACAGTATCATTGACGGAACCATAAGGTGGTCGGACAACAGATGCTCCCTGGCCCGTCAGATTGACGAGCTGCTCATCCACTTTAGCAATTTCTGAACTGATCTGATCAGCAGATAAAGTTGTCAGCTCAGTATGATCATAGGTATGATTTCCAAGTTCACAGCCCAGCTCCTTCATACGTTTCACCTCATCCGGAAAACTGGCAATCTCAGTGCCGACCATAAAGAAAGTAGCCTTGGCATTATTCTGTTCCAGACAGTCCAGAAGACGGTTGGTAAAGGAACCTGGCCCGTCATCAAATGTAAGGGCGATTGCCTTCTGGGTTGTTGAAGTATCGTTTTCTTTAGAAGTATCAGAGTTACTGGAATTGCCAGAGACATCTGCCTCTTTGCCGGAGCTACCGGAACTTTCCGAATTCCTGGAATCAGAATTTTGGGAAGATTTCCTGGATTTATCAGAAGAATCCTTCGCTGGAACATAATCTTTCAGTGATCCGTCCGCATTCAGTTCATAAGTTTTTTTATCAACTTTAATAGTCCCGGTCTGCAAAATACCATCCATGTCGAAATAATATCGTTTCTTTCCGATATCGGTCCAGCCTGTCTGCATGATTCCGGTGTCATCCATATAGTATTGCTTGCCATCAGTGTCGGTCAGCCAGCCGGTATATGGCTTGTCGTTTACAAGAAACATCCAGTTACTTCCGCTGGAAGCCCAGTGACCTTTTGATGCCTCTTTTGAGATATCAGAACTTAATGCAGGACCGCCTGATGAAGCCGCGGAAGAACTCTTTGAAGAGTTTTTCTGTGAGCTTTTGCCGGATTTTTCTTCTGTAGATTCAGATAATGTTTCGGATGCATTGTCGGTTGAATTTTTTGCCGAAGCATTATCTGAACTGTCAGGTGAAAGATCATCGGAACTATCGGAAGAAATATCTGTAAAATTATCATTATTATCAGCCACTGTTCCTTCAGAAGAAAACTCCGAAGAATCCTGATCTTCTGATACAAAAACTCCGGCATCACTGTCTGCGCTGACCTGTGAAGGACCAGCAGAAGAACGGGTAAAAATTCCTCCGAAGATCAGACACAGAACAATGGAAAGCAGGATCAGCCAGCGGTTTGTACGTGGTAAATGGCCTGACATAAAAGCCTCCTTTGTGTAGTTGTAATAAGGCTGTGGTGAAATATCCGGCATTTTACGGAGTCAGATAAATCCAACAACCTTAGAGCGTGTTTGAAAAATCAATCCCGCAATTTGAACACCCCACCTCCAGGATCTGCCACTGGCAGCTCCTTACGGATGCATGGTAACTTTGCGGTATATTTGCGAAAAGCAATTTTCAAACACGCTGTGCTAGCCCTATCATACAATAAAGAACGACAAAATACAAGGTAAATCCCCTTTGGCAAATTTTGGTTTATTTCCCCGTTGATAAGACGGGAAAAAAATTATATAATAGAAAAATGGACGAAAAAATCAGAATTAACAAATATTTAAGCGAGGCGGGTGTATGCTCCAGACGTGAGGCGGACCGGATGATCGAAGAAGAAAGGATCACTGTGAACGGCCAGAAAGCTGTAAGCGGTCAGAAGGTAAGCACAGAAGATGAAATCTGTATAGACAATGTACCTGTCCATAAAAATGGAAAAAAAGTAATGCTTCTTTTTAATAAACCCAGAGGAATCGTGTGCAGCACGAAACAACAGCGCCAGGAAACAACAGTGACAGATTACCTGGATTATCCTTTACGGATCTACCCTGTAGGCAGACTGGACAAGGAGTCACAGGGTCTGCTGCTTTTGACAAATGAGGGCGATTTGGTAAATAAGATCATGCGTGCAGGTAACTATCATGAGAAAGAATACTTTGTTACAGTAAACAAGCCTTTAGATAAAGAATTTATCCGCAGAATGAGCAGGGGAGTTCCGATTCTGGATACGGTGACAAGACCGTGTAAGGTAGTACAGACGGGAGAATGCAGCTTCCGGATTATCCTGACTCAGGGACTGAACCGGCAGATTCGCAGAATGTGTCAGTATCTGGGATATGAAGTACAGAAGTTAAAGAGAATCAGAATTATGAATCTGACTCTGGATGGAATCAAAGAAGGCGAATACAGAGAGATCACTGCCCGGGAATGGGAAGAACTGAACCGTTTGCTGGTATCTTCTTCCAGCGAAACAGTGATCGAAACAGGAGGATACAATGGAAACAGCAGCAATCACGCGAATGAAAGAGCTGGTGCAGAAACTGGACAAAGCAGCAAAGGCGTATTACCAGCAGGATATAGAACTCATAAGCAACAGAGAGTACGATCAGATGTACGACGAGCTACAGGCACTGGAAAAGGAAACCGGAACCATTCTGGCAAACAGTCCAACCATCAGCGTAGGGTACGAAGCCGTTGACCAGCTTCCGAAAGAAGAGCATGAGTCACCGATGTTGTCTCTGGATAAGACGAAAGACAGAGAGGTCCTGCGGGACTTCATGGGAGAACACAAAACGCTTCTGTCATGGAAACTGGACGGACTGACGATCGTTCTTACTTATGAAAATGGTGAACTTGCAAAAGCAGTCACTCGTGGAAATGGTATAGTAGGTGAGGTTGTCACAAATAATGCCAGAGTATTTAAGAATGTTCCGCTCAAGATTCCTTATCAGGGAAGACTTGTACTTCGTGGGGAAGCAATCATCACATATTCCGATTTTGAACGGATTAATGAGTCGATAGAGGATGTAGATGCCAAATATAAAAATCCCAGAAACTTATGCAGCGGATCCGTACGTCAGCTCAACAATGAGATCACAGCTCACAGAAATGTACGCTTCTATGCGTTCGCACTTGTAAGCGCAGAGAACGTAGATTTCCGGAACTCAAGAGAAAGACAGTTTGAGTGGCTGAAAGAACAGGGATTTGATGTGGTTGAATACCGGGTAGTGACTGGTGCTACATTGGATGAAGCGATGGAATATTTTTCGACAGCGATTACAGAGAATGATTTCCCGTCAGACGGCCTGGTGGCACTTTATGATGACATTGCATACGGAGATTCCCTGGGAAGAACCGCGAAGTTTCCGAGAAATGCATTTGCTTTTAAATGGGCAGATGAGATCAAAGAAACGCACCTTTTGGAAATTGAGTGGAGCCCGTCAAGAACTGGTCTGATCAATCCGGTGGCGGTTTTTGAACCGGTTGAACTGGAGGGGACAACTGTCAGCCGTGCCAGTGTGCATAATGTCAGCATTGTAAAAGAACTGGAACTCGGTATCGGAGATATAATCACGGTGTACAAGGCGAATATGATCATTCCACAGATTGCAGAGAATCTTACCCGCAGCAGTAAACTGGAGATACCGGAAACCTGTCCGGCCTGTGGACATGCCACAGAGATTCAGAAGGTGAATGATGTAGAAGCACTTTATTGCACAAACCCGGATTGCGCAGCCAAGAAGATTAAATCCTTTGCCCTTTTTGCAAGCAGAGATGCCATGAATATAGATGGATTGTCTGAAGCGACACTGGAAAAATTTATTGCCAGAGGATTTATCCATGATTTCGGAGATATTTTTGAGATTGCGAAACACAGAGATGAGATCGTAGAGATGGATGGATTCGGGGAGAAATCCTTTGAGAACCTGATCGCCAGCCTGGATAAGGCAAAAGAGACGACTCTGGCAAAAGTAATCTACAGTCTGGGAATTGCAAATATCGGACTTGCAAATGCAAAAGTAATCTGCCGCCATTTTGATGATGACCTGGAGAAAATCCGCCATGCGGATGAAGAAGAGGTCAGCTCCATTGACACTATTGGACCGGTGATTGCCAGAAGCCTGACAGATTATTTTGCAAAAGAAGAGAATAATAAGAAACTGGATCATTTGATGAGCTATCTGACCATCAAGAAAGAAGAAAAGACCGGCGAGCAGATTTTCCGGAACATGAATTTCGTTATCACCGGAAGCGTAGAACATTTTGCAAACAGAGCGCAGGCGAAGGAATTTATTGAATCACTGGGAGGCAAGGTTACAGGCTCTGTGACATCTAAGACGAATTACCTGATCAATAATGATACGACTTCTAATTCTTCCAAGAATAAGAAAGCTAAGGAGCTGGGAATTCCGATTCTTTCGGAGAAAGACTTCCTTAAGATGGCACAGCAGTGAGTGTAAATAAAAAATAAGACAACAGGAGAAAAGAAAAATGCCAATTAAAATACAGGGTGATCTGCCCGTAAAAGAAATTCTGGAAAAAGAAAATATTTTCGTAATGGATGAATCCCGTGCGTCCCATCAGGATATCCGCCCGATTCAGATCCTTATTCTGAATCTGATGCCTCTGAAAGAGGAGACAGAGCTTCAGCTCCTTCGTTCTCTTTCCAATACACCGCTTCAGGTGGATGTAACATTTATGGCGGTACAGAGCCATGAATCCAAGAATACTTCCATGAGTCACCTGAATAAATTTTATCAGACATTTCCGGAGTTAAAGGATAATAAGTATGATGGAATGATCATCACAGGTGCGCCGGTAGAGCAGATGGAGTTTGAAGAAGTGGGACTACTGGAACGAATTGGCAGAGATTATGGATTGGACGAATGATCATGTGACATCTACGATTTATCTGTGCTGGGCTGCCCAGGCTGGACTTTATCATCACTATGGCCTGAAGAAACGTAAACTGGATAAAAAAATGTTCGGCCTTTTCTGGCATAAAGTGCTGAATCGTAAGATCCCGCTGGTACGAGGCTTTGACGATATGTTCCTTGCACCACATTCCAGACACACCGAAGTGCCGATCGAAGATATCCATAACTGTAAAGAACTGACAGTACTTGCAGAATCAGAAGAAGCAGGACTTTTCCTCGCAATGGCAGATGGTGGCCGCAAGATTTTCGTAATGGGACATCCGGAATATGACCGCGTGACACTTGACGGAGAATACAAGCGAGATGTCAGCAAAAATCTTCCGATAGAGATACCTGAACTATTACAAAGACAATAACCCGGAGAACAGACCACTTCTTATGTGGAGAGCTCATGCAAACAACCTCTATACAAACTGGCTGAATTATTACGTATATCAGAGCACTCCATTCGACCTGTACGGAACACCGGATTTCAGCGAGATTTAAAGGGCATTTGCGGAGATTTACGATTTCACGTATTTTACCGTAATTTCACGTATTTTCACACGAAAATGGTGTAAAAATGGTGTACGGAACTTAAAAAAATGGTGTACGAAATTTTTTTTTAAATCACATATGTATGGAAACCTTTTAAGATAAAACGATAACCCATCTATCGTATTATATGACGTGTTGGCTCATATCAGATATGCTGCAAGGCAATTTGATGTGGAGCCTTTTTTTACCCTGAACTTTGCAGAATTTTATCAGCCGTATCTTTACAAGCCTGTATCTCGTCACTACAGCGACTCTCAGCGCTATCCGAAGAAGATAACACTCCCATCCGCAGGACGGACGCATGGCACGAATAGGCGGTATAGAGAACGTTCTGAACAGATGAGAGACAGGTCTGTAGAGAGCGTAGAGCGTGGTATTCAAGACACGTTGCAGCAGACAGAACTCTCAATATTTCAAGACATAATAATAGGGCGGTTGAGTAAATGACATACTCAGCTGCCCTTTTTTCACTCTGAAGATTAGTTATCTGTGACGCCACATCTTCAGATCAATATTATTTATTCTGTCTTCTCCAGATTCTTGATATGTTCTCTCAGTACAAGATTAATGTACTGACTGAAAGAACGATCATCTTCCTCTGCAAGTTCTTTAATCTTATCTATGATATCGGCATCCAGTGTGATGCTTACCTTATTTTTCAATGGTTTCATGTGAAGCTCTCCTTTTGCTGATTAGTATAGCAAAAAGGCGATATAATATTGAAAAATAGTATAAAGTAGGATAAAATAATACTGATACAAAAAATGTCGCTTGTTGGGCGACCAATAGCCCGGTGAGGTGAGATAAAATTGTAGAAGCAATATTGTTAAGGTGATAGATAGA
>NZ_JBWLUT010000041.1:0-26362 GCF_056504575.1 Blautia sp. CGZ-1-C1 | reverse complement strand
GCAATCTGGAATGAATTTTGGCTACGTTACTGAGAACGGAGTGAACAGTAACTAAGTTATATATCGGAGGAGTTTATATGTTTCAGGGAATGGAATACATCTATGAGGTATACAAGGAAAAAAGCTTTTCCAAAGCTGCTGCTGCTCTTTTCATTTCGCAGCCTTCTTTAAGCGCCAATGTAAAACGTGTAGAAAACCGTATTGGCTATCCTATTTTTGATCGAAGCACCAAACCTTTACAGTTAACCGAAGTTGGAAAACATTACATACAGGCTGTTGAAAAAGTCATGGATATTGAAAATAATCTTGAAAACTTCATACTGGATCTGGGAAATCTCAAAACAGGAACTCTCAATGTAGGTGGCAGTAACTTCTTTTCTTCATGGATTCTGCCTCCCCTTATTGCTGATTTTTCCCAAAAATTTCCACATGTTCAAATTTCTCTTGTAGAAGAAAGTACAGCAAAGCTATCCCAGTTTCTCCAGGCCGGAAAGTTAGATCTGGTGATCGATAACTGTATTCTGGATAACCAGATTTTTGAACATTATATCTATCAGAAAGAACAACTTCTTCTTGCAGTTCCCAAAAATTATTCAATCAATACCAAACTGCAGGAATATCAGATTCCTATTGAGGAAATCCGGAACGGGCAGTTCCGCTCTTCTGATATTCCTTCTGTTCCATTAAACAAATTTGAGAACGAACCATTTATTATTCTTCGTTCAGATAACGATACCGGTAAGCGTGCACTTACCATTTGTCAGGAAAATCACTTTTCACCTTCTGTAGTATTTCGCCTGGATCAGCAGATGACTGCCTATAATATTGCATGTTTGGGAATGGGCATCACTTTCATCGGGGATCTTCTGCTCTCCAGAGTTCCAACAAATTCAGAACTTGTTTTTTATAAACTGCCCGGTCAGAGCAGTAAACGCACTGTATTTTTTTACTGGAAGAAAGGCCGCTATATAAGCAGAGCCATGGAAGAATTCCTGAAGCTGCCTTTTTCCTGATATGCCATACATATCAAAAACTGCCGCCTCCACAGATTTTACTTGTGAAGACGGCAGCTTTTCTTTATCAATAGCTTTTTATTCGCATCTCAGGAGATCACAGGAAACCGGAGTATAAAATTCTTTCTGAAAGCTCTCAAAATCATTACACTTTCCAAGAAGCCACATCAACTTTGCGACTATTGCCTCCGTTGTCATATCATATGCCTGAAGGAGATGATATCTGGACATTGCCCTGAATCCAACCTCATACAATTCTACATCACTTCCCTCCAGCATTACCTGTGTAGCAATCACAACAATACATTTTTTTCTGTTAAGACATTCCAGTTTTTCCAGAAAATTTCTTTCATCTGCAAACGGAATTCCACCAACCCCATAACTTTCTATAACTACTGCTTCATAATGATCACTGATGTAATCCAATATATCTGGTGTGATTCCCGGAACAAGCTTCAAAAGAAATACTTTGGGCACCAAATGGGAATAAAAGCTGGTTGGACCGGAGTCACCTGATATATCTACGTAACGAATTACTCTGTCATTATCTATAAATGCCACAATGGGATAATTGATACTGTCAAAAGCGTTAAAACTCTTGGAACGTACTTTTCTGGCGCGTGTGCCTAGTATTACTTCTCCGTTAAATATCAGAAAAACACCATTTACATTTTCTTCACATGCAAAGCGAAAGCTATCTCTTAGATTTTTGCGGGCATCTGTAACCGTTTTAACCAGAGGTTTTTGTGCTCCTGTGATCACAACCGGCTTGTGAGGATTTTGAATCATATATGAAAGAGCTGCCGCTGTATATGCCATCGTATCCGTACCATGGGTGATAACAAATCCATCATAACAGTCAAAACGCTTTTCTATCGCCTGAACGATCATTTGCCAGTGTTCCGGTTGAATATTAGTACTGTCTACGTTCAGCAGAGACAGTATTTCTACCTGGCAGAAATCCGTTATGCCAGACAGGCTTTCTCTAAGTTCTTCTTCCGAGATTCCCGGACGCAGCCCCTGTTCAGTTTCTACAGAGGCAATTGTACCTCCTGTTAATATCAATAAAATACGCTTCATTTTTCCAATCCTGAAACAAGTTTTTCATCCACCGCTGCATCTGGTGTCATTTTATAAATAGCAATGTAAACGATAAAAGAAATCACCATTGCAACCAGACCTGACGGTAAATCTAAAGGAAGAGTTATCTTATACTGGAATACAAATCCTAAGATTGCTCCTACAGCAAAAGAGATTACCCCTGCCCAGCGGAAATTTGGATGTTTATTTAAAAGTTCCATATTGTATTTGTCTTTATTCTTTCTTCCAATTACGAAATAATCTGCAAGGATCGGCGCACATAATGGCGGAGCCATAGATCCCAGAATATTAATGAAATTTGCAAAAAACAGCTGATAAAATGCAAATGAACCAAGAACAGTTCCTATAACTCCTGCAATAATAACCAGTTTTTTTCTGGAAACATTGATTCCAAATGCATTCAAAGACGGGCCCGTATACAGAGCATTGCAATAAAGTTCACTATTGTCTGTTGTCCAGAGAGCTGTTGTCCATACCACAACACCTAAAATCGCAACAATAAAGTTCACGCCAAGCATCCAAAGTACATAATTAAAATTGCCAATATATACTGTGCCAATATATCCTACAATATTTAAAATAGGATTAGTAAGAATAAAGCATGCAGCTGCACATCCCCAGACTGCTTTTGTGCTCTTATTGAAACGGAACATGTCAACGCCCATAACCGCACCTGCAATCCAGCTTCCCACTACTGCAGTAATTGCTTCTCCCATGCCAAGTCCGTGGAGTTCATTTGCTTTATCCAAAAAGCCACCAACACCGCCACACTGAACTACATAAATAATTCCTACTACAACAGCTACGATCAGAATCAATGGAGCAAAAACATCTGATACTTTTTCTATTGCTCCCATTCCCTTCACTGCTGTAAAAGTGAAAACCAGTCCCCAGAAAACGCAGGCGATTACTACTTCCAGTGTAATAGGTGCTACTCCGGAAAATCCGTATTTTGACGGGTCAAATACAATCACTCCAGTCGGATTTCCGATGAATGCTCCCCATATATCACCAATCATTCCAAGAATACTTGAGAACCACCCTAAAGTCAGCAATGCCATTACAGCCATTGGTATAGCACTTCCCTTATATCCATAAGAAAAACGTGCAAGCAGAGAAAGATTTAACCCTGTTTTCTGTGCGACAATCCCAAGGAAACATGTAACCAGATACAATGCTCCCATGCCAAGAATAATAGCCATCATTGCCTGTGAAGGTGGCATACCGCCTGTTCCACCGTAACCGCCTAAAGTTCCGCCAATGATCAGACCGGTTACTGCATATCCAAAACCGATCCATACCATGAACTGGCTTCGGGTCGAACGACGTGCCGACATCGGAACTGGTTCCAGCATAAATTCTCCATCATTTCCCGGCATATCTACAGTAGTGTTGTTTTTTTCTTCCATAGCTTTCTGTTCCTTTCCCTTTTTAATTCATTCATTCTTTACCCATTCCAAAGAGCCTCCACTTATGTCCGCACAAACGTATACCAGATGTATATCACAGAAATACATCTGCGTCAATAATTTTCTAAATCTTTCTTCAAAACCGTCGAAAGTAACAATCTTTTTCTGTGATTTTTGTTAGTATTCTGGTGATATACGTAGTTGCAAGTTACTGGTATTACATTTATAATGTGTTTAAATTCATTTATTCCATTCTTTATCTTTTTATTGAGGAGTGTCCATATATGATGATATCAAACGTTAATAAAAAAAATTTTTCTACTACGGAGACCATTCTGCAGCAGCTTCGAAATGATATTAATAATCTACACTATAATGATCAATTCATTACAGAAGCAGAAGTCTCGTCCCGTTTTCAAGTAAGCAGAACACCTGCAAGAGAAGCACTGAATATATTATGTCAGGAAGGTATCCTTGAAAAAATTCCCCGAAAGGGTTATCTAATCCGTAAACTGTCTCTTTCAGAGCTTCAGGAACTATGTCAATATCGTTCTATTCTTGAATGTGGAGCTGTTGAATATGCAATCCGATTTGCATCTGATTCCGAACTGGAAAAAATTTATCAGATTGCCAGTAAAAAAATTGATTTGAATGATTCTAATTTTTACACTCATTACAATGAGCTTAATCTGGAATTCCATCTTTCCATTGCTCGTATTACGAATAACTCTTATCTGATTTCAGCAATGGAAAATGTTTTTTATCGGCTCCGAAGAGATCTTGTAATTGATGGACGTTCTAATCTTGAAAATTCTCTGGATATGCATATTCAGCTGGCAGCAGCTATGAAAAAACGGGATTTGGAACAGGCGCGCAGAATTACAGCTGATCAGATTGAATTCGTAGAAAAAAGATTATATTTACATTAAATCAAAGGAGAATACGATTATGTTAAATGAATTATGGAAAATGACAGCCCATCAGGTAAAAGAAGCAAACTTTACAAAAGCAATCATTTCAATTGGTTCCTGCGAAGCGCATGGACAGCATATTGCCGAAGGCTGCGATACTTTAGTTGCTTATAAATTGTCTAAACAAATCGCTGACCAGGTTGATGGTATGATGGTCATTCCTCCAATCACTATCGGATACAGTGCACATTATGACAGTTTTCCATTTTCTCTGACATTAAGCTATGATACAACTATTGCAGTTCTCTACGATACTATTGAATCTGTTCTTCGCAATGGTATTAATCATATTTTTATCATGAACGGACATGATGGAAATATTGCACCAATTGAAATTGCTTCCCGAAAAATTAAAGAGAAATATCCGGAGGCTCAAATCGCTGCTCTTACACAGTGGTGGGTTGCTGCCGGAAATCTTCTTCCTAAAGACACTTTTGAAGTATGGGATGGACTGGGACATGCAGGCGAGGGCGAGACTTCAATTGCTTACTATCTGTTCCCTGACTGGTGTGAACCGGAATATGCAACATGTGTAGTGCCGAATCTCCCATCAGAAGTAGAAATAAAATGGGATTTTTCAGAGCTTACAGATACTGCCCAGACAGGCGATGCTACAAAAGGTACCGCTGAAAAAGGTAAAAAAATGAACGATGTTATCGTTGAACATGTGGTAAAAACCTTAAAAGAGCTTGATGCTACAGACTGGAAATATAAACCTGTAAAATAATTTCAGCTTAGACACGCTCTAATATTTCTATTCATATCAGCACCCGGTAAATGAGGATTGTGAATATGGACGAACACAAAATCAGAACTGAATATGTAAACAGAGATCGTCAGGTGATATCTGATGTAGTCAATCGGATATTCGCAATCCGCTTTCGCTACTTGCTCATAACCAAATAACTGCTTCGCAGTTTATCAGAAGGGGCTTGTACCCCTTCTGATACAAGCAAGTCCCCACCCACTGCTTATTGCTCTTCGCAATTGAAGCAGGGGACTTACTTGATTTGGTTAAAAAATCGTTTTTATCCTATGGTATCCAGCAGATCCAAGGATTCATATATTTTCGATGAAGAAGAGTGTAAAGAGGCCGTAAGGATACTTCAACAAGCTATCCTTGACGTAAAATCCGGTATGGTAAGTGATGAAGACATAGCAGAATATATCCTTGGTTCCTGCTAATTTATCCACATATTCTCAATGGGGTTGTTGCACTGAATAATGCAACAACCCCATTTTCTTTTTAACTCATATTTTTCTATTCTGGCCCAATAGTGTATCAAACAGATAAAATCCATCCACTTCGCTACTTTTTATAACCGAATAACTGCTTATTGCTTTTCACAACCGCCGCAGTACTTCCTTGATTCGATTAGAACAGTGGCTTCATAGCCGGATACAGAGTTCTGAACTTCTGATATCTCTCTTCATATTTTGCAACCAATTCAGGATCCGGTTCTACTGTATCAACAACTTTAGCAAATTTCTTACCGATTGTTTCTACATCCGGATAAGCGCCACAGCCTACTGCTGCAAGCATTGCGCCACCCATGGATGGTCCTTCTTCATTTTCCAGAACATCTACTTTCAGGTTCATAACGTTAGCAATAATCTTCTTCCAAAGCGGGCTCTTAGCTCCACCACCACAGATTTTTGTTCTCTCAATCTTGATTCCAAGACTTCTTGCAACTTCCAAAGAATCACGAAGTCCAAATGCAACACCTTCCAGAACAGCCTGTGTCATATCAGCTCTTGTGCTGTCCATGGACATTCCGAAGAATACGCCTCTTGCATCCGGGTTATTGTGCGGAGAACGTTCTCCCATCAGGTATGGCAGGAAGAACACATTATTCTCTCCAAGCTTCTGAATCGGAGCCTGCTCTGCTGCGAAATCCTTTGTCTGAAGAATCTCCTCTGCCCACCATTTGTTACAGGAAGCTGCGCTGAGCATGCATCCCATCAGATGATAACTTCCATCTGCATGGCAGAAAGAATGAAGTGCATTGTTTTCATCCACACCAAAGTTCTTGCTGGAAATAAATACAGTTCCGGATGTTCCAAGAGAAATATTGCACTGTCCGTCACCAACTGTACCTGTTCCAACAGCTGCTGCCGCGTTATCTCCGGCACCTGCAACAACTTTTACATCTTCTGAGAATCCAAGTTCTTTTGCAATTTCAGGTTTCAGAGTTCCTACTACTTCCCAGCTCTCATACAGTTTCGGAAGCTGTTCTTCTGTGATACCGCAGATTTCCAGCATTTCCTTTGACCAGCAACGGTTCTTTACATCAAGCAGAAGCATACCGGAAGCATCGGAAACATCTGTGCAGAAAGAACCAGACAGACGATATGCCAGGTAATCTTTCGGCAGCATAATTTTAACTACTTTCTTGAAATTCTCAGGTTCATTTTTCTGCATCCAGAGAATCTTCGGCGCTGTAAATCCTGCAAAAGCAATATTTGCTGTATATTCAGAGAGTTTCTCTTTTCCGATCACAGTATTCAGATACTCTGTTTCCTCGCCTGTACGACCATCATTCCAGAGAATTGCAGGACGGATTACATTGTCATCTTTGTCCAGAGTTACCAGACCATGCATCTGACCGCCGAAACCAATTCCTGCTACCTGAGTTCTGTCAATATCCTTTGTCAGTTCTTTCATACCTTCCATGCTCTGTGCAAACCAGTCTTCCGGTTTCTGTTCAGACCAGCCTGGATGCGGGAAAAATAACGGGTATTCTTTTGAAACAATATTACAGATTTTTCCTGAATCTTCCATAAGAAGAAGTTTTACAGCGGAAGTACCAAGGTCAATACCGATATAATACATAACTTTATTCTCCTTTTTATCACATTACTATTTGCATTTCATTATTACTGATTTAGTTCCATTCATTATTATCACGATTTGATAACAGGGCATCTGATATGAAATCAGTTACTCTCTATTATTGAATGGATTTCTCACATTCACTTAATCTAATACATCCCAGGGTAAACCCCCGGGATGCCTTATAATTATCGTGTCAGTCTATTATCATTTATAATTCAGATTCAATCTTTATCAAATTCTGATTATCCCCATGGATTCTCTGTTGGGTATCTTACGCCTGCCGGCTGGTTATATCCGATTTCTTCAACCGGTACACCGATATATTTGAATACTTCAAACAGAGCTTTTCCATAATGTCCGAATGCTACTGCTCCGTGATGTGGGTATCCTCCCTCGATCAGTACATGACGGTAGAAACGTCCCATTTCCGGAATAGCGAATACACCGATAGAACCAAAGGATTTCGTTGCAACAGGAAGAACTTCACCATGTGCAATATATCCACGAAGTTTGTTATCAGCTGTGCTCTGCAGACGATAGAATGTGATATCTCCAGGTACGATATCTCCTTCAAGAGTTCCGTTTGTAACCTCTACCGGAAGAGATCTTGCCATGATCATCTGGTTCTTCATCTCACAGAAGGAAAGCTTGCTGGAAGCTGTATTTCCACAATGGAATCCCATGAATGTATCTTTCAGTGTGTAGTTATATTTGCCTTCGATAGACTCTTTGTACATATCCTTCGGTACAGAGTTGTTGATGTCAAGCAGTGTAACTGTATCCTGGCTTACAACTGTTCCGATGAACTCACTTAATGTACCATAGATATCAACTTCACAGGATACCGGGATGCCCTGAGCTGTCAGACGGCTGTTTACATAGCAAGGAACGAATCCGAACTGTGTCTGGAATGCCGGCCAGCATTTTCCTGTTAATGTTACATATTTACGATATCCTCTGTGAGCCTCTACCCAGTCTTTCAGAGTCAGTTCATACTGAGCAAGTTTCTCAAGAATTTCAGGTTTCTTGTTTCCTGCACCAAGTTCTTCTTCCATTTCTTTAACAACTGCCGGGATTCTCTCATCTCCTGCATGTTTGTTGAATGCTTCGAACAGATCAAGTTCAGAGTTCTCTTCGATTTCAACACCAAGGTTGTAAAGCTGTTTGATCGGAGCGTTACAAGCAAGGAAGTTTGTTGGACGTGGTCCAAAGCTGATGATCTTTAAGTTGCTTAATCCTTCAACTGCTCTTGCGATTGGAAGGAAGTCATGGATCATATCTGCGCAGTCTTCTGCGTCACCAACCGGATATTCCGGAATATATGCTTTTACATTACGAAGCTGTAAGTTGTAGCTTGCATTTAACATACCGCAGTATGCATCTCCACGTCCCTGGATCAGGTCGCCCTGTGTTTCTTCAGCTGCTGCACAGAACATCTTCGGTCCTTCGAAGTGTTTAGCAAGAAGTGTTTCGGAAATTTCCGGTCCGAAGTTTCCAAGATATACGCAAAGTGCGTTACATCCGGCTTTCTTGATATCTTCAAGAGCCTGAACCATATGGATTTCGCTCTCTACGATACAGATTGGACATTCATAAATGTCTTCTGCACCATATTTCTTTGTATAAGCCTCTACAAGTGCTTTTCTTCTGTTTACGGAAAGGCTTTCCGGGAAACAGTCACGGCTTACTGCTACGATTCCGACTTTTACTTTTGGCATGTTATCGATCATGATTAATTCTCCTTTTTTCTTTCTGAAATTCCTTATGTTAAATATTAGGTTTCGTTCTGATTATTATTTTCAAAAACCATATCATTCTGATTCTATTGCCGGTTACTGTTTACAATTGCTCTATATTCGTAACCTGCTCACTCTGTCCACAGAGTTCTGACCGGATTATTGAAATCAGTCAATTGTGATATTCTCTCCGCGAAGTCCGTTTACTGCACCTTCAATCGCTGCATCTTCATGTGCGATGAGCCATTTATTCTTAGCTGTCAGTAAGCTGTCCTCGCCTGTTTTTGCAGTTTCAAATGTGAGATCAGTATTCGTTCCTGCCGGAAGTACAACTACACACTGGAATCCGCCATCCTGTACATTGCATGGTGCATAATGAAGTGTTGTTGCATATACTTCAATACCTGTTCCTGCCGGTACAAGGAATGCTTCGATCTTAGAAGTGTCATATGTAAGCTCATCAGTAATATCCTGCTGGCTTCCAATCAGCAGAACCAGATCTGTCACTGCCACATTGATCTCTGAACTGCGATGATACTCTACCGCATTCAATTTCTTGTTATGTCCGTTGCAATATCCAATCTCAATCGGAATTCCGCCGAAACCTTTATTCTGTAATTCCTTTGCTACATCTAATGCTTCCAGTTCTTCTACAGAAGGAACATAAACGACATCATCCGGAACCGGTGTGTGTTTCATTTCTTTAAGAAGAGCACTGAAATCATACCCCTCAAGCACCTTTCCATATTTACGGAAAGAAGCGTCTGCTACATTCTGAATCTTCACCTGTAGACCTCCTTTTTTTCTCTGGTGAACCGACAAGTTGATTCTCGAAATAATCTTATTGGCTCACTAAGAACTTTCACGTTATCTTTACTGTGACTTGAGTATAGCAGACAGGCTATCCCTTTTCGCCATTTTTCTTGACTATTCTATAGCGTTTTTTTGACCTTTTTGATTTTCCTGCTTACGCATCTCACTCGGCAGAATCCCGTATCTCTTCTGAAATTCCCCCGAAAAGCCGCGGCTGCTGCAAAATCCGTTATCCAGTGCAATCTGACTAATCGTACGGTCCGTATTCATCAAATCTCTGTACGCATATGCCATACGAATGTCCTGCAAATAAGTTTTATAGTTAATTTTTGCATATTTTTGAAACATTCGCGACAAATACGCATCAGAATAACCAAATGTAGCCGCCAGATCTGAAAGTTTCAGATCTTCTTTATAATGTTCACGCATATAAGTGGTAATTTTTGACAAAGTATCCAACTTACGGCTATGCCGTATCTCCTTCTCATGCGCCTCCGTCAATCGATAATTCTTGACCAGCATATACATAATCTCATAAAACAAAGACATCGTCCTGAATTCATATCCCGTATCTCTCGCTGTATAAACCTTATACAACTTCTTAATCAGCGAAGCCAGCTTTCCATCCGCATCCGCATCCTGACTGCGAAACCGAATAAAACGCTGCGCCGTAAAATAATTCTCAAACTGCTTCAGAGGAATCTGCAACACCACAGTCTTGTTTCGCTCTGCCGCATGAATCGAATGAATCTCATTAGAATTAATAATAAGTTGCTCCCCGGCCTTTAACGGATACTCCTCCTTATTCATAAAAAACTCCAGATGCCCCTCCATAACCGCAAAAATCTCAATCGAAGTATGCCAATGCTTCTCCCTCACATAATTACCATTTCCCCCTTCAAAAAGAAACACCTTAAACGGCAACCCCTCATTCGGAATAATCAGTTCATGCTGAAACTCCATATCCTCTCACCTCTTTCCACTATTACACTAAATTTACACATATCATTAATACCTTATCACTACCAGTAACCAGTGCGAAAAAATAGTTTATTTTGAGTGCATTTGCAGGACACTTAGATATTCTTAGGCATCAAAAATCCGCGTTATGAGAAGAAAAGTCCTTTGTCTGAGCGCCAGCGATTAATCCAGACTTTTCTTCTCATGCTTTTAGCGGATTTTTGATGCCTTAGAATATCTTAGTATCCGAAACCGCACTCAAAATAAACTATTTTTTCGCACGTCCCATCTCAAACTATAAAAAAAGAACCGCAGTATCTGGCACTTCACACGATACTGCGGTAAATCTCATATCTCACTCTGTTCCACCAGGAATCAGCAGCCTCTTATTTGCAAATCTCTGCAACCACCTGATTAATCACCTTACCGTCTGCTTTTCCCTTCAGATCAGCCATAACAGCCTTCATGATCTGTCCCTTATTCTTTGTTGCAAGAACCTCTGCAAACTTCTCTTCCAGATATGCTTTAATCTCTGCAGCATCCATCTGCTTTGGAGCATATTTAGCAATCACATCATATCTTGCCTGATATTCAGCCTTCAGATCCTCACGACTCTCCGGGCAGGTATCCAGCTGTTCTTTTACAGTTTTCAGCTCTTTCAGGATTACTCTGTCGACCAGATCACTCTTGATCTCATCACGACATCCCTCATCAATAGCCACTTTCTTTACTGCCGCAATCAGAGAAGACACCGCTTCCTTTGTCACTTTATCCTTAGCTTTCATAGCTGCAACCATATCTTTTCTTAATACTTCAAGTTCCATTTTATATTCCTCCTCGTTTCCTGTATGATTCTTTATCTCAAATCATCTTTCTATCCATCAGCATACCACTATTTATCTGAAAATCCAATGCTAATTTGCCTGGAAATTAAATTTATGTGGAAGTTTTCCCTCTTTTTTATAGACACTTTTATACAATTCTTTCCAGACTTTCCCCAGGGAATCCTCTCCTTCACGAATATCCTCTGGTATAAGACCGCCTTTACTTTCCAGTAGATCAAGCGCCTTTTTATCTTGTTTCAGCCCATGAAGTGCCTGGACAT
Source organism: Blautia sp. CGZ-1-C1 (assembly GCF_056504575.1). Taxonomy (NCBI): domain Bacteria; kingdom Bacillati; phylum Bacillota; class Clostridia; order Lachnospirales; family Lachnospiraceae; genus Blautia; species Blautia sp. CGZ-1-C1. Next base: position 14,418 of record NZ_JBWLUT010000041.1, on the reverse strand, counting down.
ACCCCAGTTTCAGTCTGCTGTCTTCTTGTTCTTCTTTATCCAATTTCCGATAGAAATGACTTAATTCTTCATATTTCTCTGCCAGCAAAAGAATTCTGAATCCTTCTTTCAGATAGGACAGTTCTTTTCGCTCAAACGCCATTCCCTGAAGGATATATCTGCCAGCCTGATCCTTTTCATTCTGCATCAGTTTTACACAGCTAAGACCATGGAATGCCCATGCACTTTCTCTCAATTTGAGCGAATCCTCAAAAGCTTTCTCTGCCTTCCCGTAGTCTTCTTTTCGATAATATCCCAGCCCAAGCTGATAGTACGCATACCAGTTCTGTGCATTTTCTTCCATATGAGTTTCCAGAAAATCTACATTTGTCTCATCTATCATAAATTCATCTGGTGCTTCCAGTGGTTTCGGACAATGCAAAATTCCTGTTTCAAAAAAATGCTTCCATTTTTCCAAAACTGCCTCTTCTTTTGAATTTTCAGCTTGAGATTCATTTACAGCTTTCATAGAAAATTCCAGATGTTTTGTACTTTCTCCATGCACTGCAAGTGCCCCATATCCGCTTCCTCTATATACTGTCTGCGCTTTTTTTCTTGACATCTCTTTTGATGTTTCCAGTTTTTCTTTCAACTTTTCGTGAAGTCCTGTCTCAAGAATCTTTTCGGTTACCAGAACTGTACGTTCCCTGTATTCTTTCTCCAGCACATCTTCAGAAATCTGAACAGAACCATACTGTTCCATCCACTCCCAGGCTGTGTGAGGCGCCATCGGAATACATCCATACTGTGTCTTTCCAAGTCCTGCCTGAATCTCCAGATAACGTCCTGCCTTATCTGTGAGATACTCCTGCCAGTGATTAGACGCATCCTGATTTCCCCAGGAAAAAAGCTTTCTGCTACGTAAACGATCTGTCGAAATCTGCAATAAACCATAACCGGTTTCATCTATATTTGCTATATATTTCGGACATCCAGCCGGAATATCAAAGAAGTAATCTACAGATTTTTTTATAGCAGTATAATCAGAGATATCGATATTCTCTACTATCGGAAGATCTACCTTCGTAACCTGTGTTCCTCTTGATGTAAATGCCTGTACCGCCGGCACAACAACTCTTCCGTTTTCGTATTCCGGAACCGCCATATTACTCCACCAGTACATTGGTACTACTTCTTTTCCTTCATTTACAATACGCATCCGGCAATTCAAAAAGCTGCTGTCTTTTTCCAGCCAGAAGTCCATCTGATAAGTCACTTTTCGAATACGCTCATATTCATACATACGCAGAACCGGTTCCCCATCTTCATTAACAGTCTGTGCGGTGTAAAGCGGTTCAGTTGTAAAAGGATTATGTCCGATAATACCTATGTTCCATTCCACACCTCCGCTAAACCAGGCGTTACGTACTGCCAGATTGCTAAACTGCAGAACATCATTGGTATACAACAGGTTTCTTCCTGTATATTTATCCCAGAGTTCCCATAACCTGCCTCCGAATTCCGGAAGAAATACAGCCTTTAAATATCTGTTCTCAAGAACTGCTGTATGTATTTCCATCTCCTTAAGCTCTCTTGTATAAGTGTTCCTCTGCCGATATGGATAAGCACTTTTTACGCGTCCATATCCTTCATAGATCTCATCTGTCTCGTCCAGATGAAATTCCAGCTGATTCTGCATAGTCAGTTCTCCAAGGAGATCTGGCACGCAGCTCTCCTTTCCCAGATCAGCCATTCTGATTTTTTTTGTCTCAAATCTTAATTCAGACACCATCCGTAATCCCCCGTTTCATTGTACTTTCCAATTCCTCCATCTGCCCCAGGATCAGTTTCTCGTCTATCATCAAACAATAGTCCCTTATTATGACGATAATACTGATCTGAGCCATTTTCCCGGATAAACCAGATACTGTAAAAGTTTGCATTCAATTCTGTAATAAATGCTACCATTTCCTGGCTGTCTCCAAAAGCTGCCTCCATAAAATCAAAAACGTTCTGCAATGTCTGAGAAACCGTTTCTGTCTGCTTTTCCAAACCATCTGCCTCTCTGGAAAAAGCTTCCTTTACTTTCTCGTAAATATCACATTCGGCCTGCGTTATCCCTTCCATCTTCAGCCAGATATTTTCCAGAAAAGTATTGACTCTGAGAAACGTTTTCTCCTCATTTCGAGTCAGCAGTTCTGCTTTTCTTGCTGACTCCAGATCATTCTCCGCTTTCTGACAAACTGCCTTCAGAGAAATATTTGCAAGGTTGTCTCTATAATATACCATATATTCATACAGTTTTGTTATATAAGAATCCGTTAAATAACATTCTGTAAATAGCTGACTTAATTTTCCATTTAAAAGTCCCACCAGACTTAGGTGTTCGTCCAAAGATGCATTTCTTATTTTCTGTATGGTAATCTGCGTCCATTTTCCCTGCAGTAATTCTTCAACTGCATAGTCTGTCTTATATTTGTTGTACAATGCCAGATATGCGGCAAAATCCTTCGCAATCATAGGGTGTTGAATATATTGACATACCACTTCCCTGTCCACATCTTTTCCCAGTGTTTCATACACCTGAATCAGCCTGGAAAGATCCTCCCATCCTCTGGCGGTGGCAAAAATACGACCATCTACTGTATTCTCCATTCTGTAGAAATTCTTTCTGCGAAGCTCCAGATAAGAAATCACTGCCGGATGGATTCCCTGCTCATAAGCATACTCTTTCCATACCTCAAAGTCCGGCTGTACATCAATTCTCTTGATTCGGTCGAGGGTTACCACGTCAAATTCGCGGACAGATTTATTATATTCCGGTGGATTTCCTGCCGTCACGATCACCCAGCCTTCCGGTACTTTCTGATTGCCAAAAGTCTTTCCCTGAAGGAACTGGAGCATCATCGGTGCTAAAGTTTCCGATACGCAGTTGATCTCATCGATAAACAGAATTCCCTCCTTCAATCCGGTCTTTTCCATCTTTTCATAGACAGATGCAATAATCTCACTCATTGTATATTCTGTGACAGAAAAACTTTCACTTCCAAAGGTTTTCTCTTTGATAAAGGGTAGTCCTACTGCACTCTGTCTGGTGTGATGAGTGATGGTATAAGATACCAGACCTACCTTACATTCCCTGGCGATCTGTTCCATGATCTGCGTCTTACCGATTCCCGGTGCCCCCATAAGGAGAATTGGTCTCTGGCGTATGGCAGGGATCAGATATTCCCCAAATTCATCCTTCGCAAGGTATGCTTCTATTGAGTCTTTTATCTCCTGTTTTGCTCGTTTTATATCCATAATGTAAATCCTTTCCTGCTGAACACTTCTTACTTTTACTCAGTTTTTTATTTCATTACCTGTCTGACTTATCAAAATCATCCTCATCCAGGATCAGTTTCATGGCCCATACCGGTACATCCACATCTCTGTAATTATCCTGCATAAACGCAAACGCAGTCTTATATGGCGGCATTTTCTTCGGGTAAATTCCGAATCCGTCTGTAAAATAGATCAACCCTTTCAGGTTATAAAATTCATGCTGTTCCAGCAGTTTGTCCACCCATTCAAATGCAGGTCTGAAGTCTGTTCCGCCATCTCCATACAGTTCCAGATGTTCCATATAATCTTTCATTTCTTTCTGAGAAGTAATCTTTTTATCTGTGTGGACTTTCTCATCACACTGAATGATGTGCACATTTATTTTTGTAAAAAAGTTCTCGCTTTCACTAAGTACACCGTAGGTTTCTTCCAGAAACTTTCTCACCAGTTCTCCCGAACAGGACATGGAAGTATCGATGACGATCACGAACTCCTCTATCTTCTTAACTTCTTTGGATTCCAGTGGTTCGATCAGCGGCATATTTCCATAGAGGCGCAGACCATAGGTATAGAAATTATAATCAAAACTGTCATCATCCACTGCCAGTTCTTCGTGAAAAACTGCAAATTTTCGCAGGAATTCTCTGTAATCGTATCGCCTTCTGTTCTCTGTTTTTATCTGCTCCAGGAAATCTCCATCCCGCTCACCTGCCTCCTGTGAAAAGGTTTCCAGATCCGTCTCGATTCCATCATTGATCTCTCCCCATTTGCGGCTGAGCATGGGATTCGGTTTCTGATCCGGTTTCTTGCTTTCCCAGTATCTGTGATCATCTGTGCGAAATTCCTGTTCCAGATTTGTAAGATCCTTTTCACTCAGATTCCATTCTGACAATATTTTATACACTCTCTGTGCATTAAGAGTTTTGCCCTCTTTTTCAAGGAGACGGTAGGTTTCCCTTCGCAGAAGACTGCGTGAGAAACGGATACTCCGATAGTTCATCCCATCTATCATATGCTCCACTGCAATGTCACAGCTCAGATCACGCATACGTTCCTGGATTGTAATTTCATCGTCTGCCCTCTTCCTGCCTTCTGCACCTCTCCATGCAAAATGCCGGAAAATACAGTGGAATACCATGTGCAGATACCCTCTGTTCACCAGAATCCTGTTCTCTCTATATAAACCTCCCAGCATCTGTGGCTGGAAATACATCACTCTTCCGTCAGTTCCAAACCCTTGGATCTGACCATCCATCTGATAAGAAAAACTGCTCAGCGCCACATCCAAAAACCGCATTCCCAGATATAATTCATCCCTCGCAGCCCTGAGAATACTGCTGCCGATCTCCTGCAGACGCTCTGCTCTTTCTGCTATTTCCTGTGTTTTATCCTCTGGCTCCATCCTTATTTTCCTCTATATCTATCACAGTTCAAACCTCTTTTTTCTCATTATATTTTTTCTATTCAAAAGTTTTTCTGTAGTTTCTGCCTGGTTATCCACCAGATTTGCTCTTTCATTCATCAGGAATGCGGATACTTCCGTTTCTTTTCTCTTAGATGCACAATCCAGCGCAGAATCGATTCCTTCCAGTGTCCAGAGTTTTTGCGAAGATATCATTTCCAATCTGTGCATATCCTCCTGCTTTACCAGATATTCTGCAATATCTCTCAGATTCTTACGGATATATTCCCTGTAATTCTCCCTGGCTTTCCCGGTCAGTCCATAGGGAAACTCCAGTCTGCCAAATGACATATCCACCAGAACCTCCAGCTTATCCATGGCCACCGCCATTTCAAAAAGCCTGTCATATTCCTGATAATTCAGCTCCTTATCATAAAAACACTGTCTGTAATTACTTCCTGATCCATGATATTCCGTATACAGAATACGCGCCGGAGTGTTCTCAACCGCCTCATCATAATGCTCCGGAAATACAAGCCTTGCTTCTTCATGCTCATAGAGAAAGTTCACATCAATCCTCTGCCACATCTCGCCCAGCATTTCCTTAACTCCTGACTTCTTTCCCTGTCTCATATGAACAGTCAGCTTCTCCAATGCATGGCAGCCTGTAAATGCACCACAGCCTATCTGCATCAGGCTGTCAGAAAACTCCAGCTTTTTCAGATTTCCGCAGCCATAAAAAATATATCGTCCAATCTCTTTTAAAGTGTGAGGAAAAACAATCTCCTCCACGTCATTTCCTGCCAGAACATGTTCTTCTCTGCCAAATCCAAGACCATCTGACACTTCCCACAGGCAGGCATTTTTCAGTTCTTCCTTCTCTTCCATATGGCTGGAAAATGCATAGGGTGCCGCACTGACCACCAATTTATCCTCTATCATTCCCGGAATCTCAACTCTGCCCTCTATTCCAAAACACCGCAAAATCTCAATCCCGCCAGATTTCTCTCTGTAGTAAATCTTCATTTTCTCATTTCTCCCCGAAGATATTTTCTCTCAAAGCACATAAAATCATCCCTGAAAAGTATAATACTTCCCAGGGATTTTTTCCAGACAATATAATTAGCGTAAAACCAGCTCCGGTTTAAAATTCAGATAATCACCTGACACCAGCTTGTACTCTATTCCATCCACATAGCCTTTAAAGCTGTCATCATACCGTTTCTCTCCATGACAGTGAGAATAGATTACCTTCTCGACGCCAAATTCCTGTGCCATCAGGGTAAACGGACTCTCCATTTCTCCAATACTGGTTGGCGGATAATGGAGAAACATGATAAACTTCTCGTATCCTGCCGCCTTTGCCCCTTCAAAAGAGCAGCGCAGCCTCCCCAGTTCCCTCTCTCGGATCTTCAGGAAATGCTCATAGCTGTCTTTTCCTTCATAGCAGTAACCTTTGGTTCCCACCAGCGCATAATCCTCATATGTATAAAAATTATTCTGCAAAAATTCCAGCTTTCCCCTGAACATCTCATTCAGATTTTCTGTCTTCTTTGCATCCCAGAACATATCGTGATTTCCCCGAAGCAGAATCTTCCTGCCTGGCAGAGCCATAATAAAATCCAGATCTGCCTGACACTCTGCAAGATCTCTCCCCCAGGAATGATCTCCGGTAATCACCACTGTATCATTCTCTGTTACTTTTCTCTTCCAGTGCTTCTCGATCTTAGCCACATGATTCTTCCATCTTTTATCAAATACATCCATAGGTTTATTGACTGTAAACGAAAGATGAAAATCACCGATTGCATATAGGCTCATTGTACACTCTCCTGTCTGTTCTGCTCGTTAATTATTTTCCAATCTCAATGCTCATGGCATGCCAGGTTTCTCCGCCCCAGGTGGAGTTTGCCTGACCCAGATCTGTAAAGCCGAATTTCTCATACATCTTTACCTTCTCATCCAGACAGGTGAGGAAAAGTTTCTTTCGTCCTTTTTGTGCTTCTCTCTGGCCATATCTGGATACCAATTCACGACCCAGGCCCTGCATACGATATTCCGGACGGACATCCAGACCCAAAAGCATAATATTTTTTCCTTCCGGATTACTCAGAGAAATATCTGTGAAGAATTCATCTCTGAAAGCATCCTCATCTGTAGGAACTCCATTAAGAAATGCAGCCAGCTTTCCAGTTTCCTTATCCTCAGCTACCAGAAATGTTTCTGCTGTTGCTTTTATTCTCTCTGTCAGACTCTTCGGGGAACATGCCTCATTTGGCGGGAAGCAGATCTGCTCGATTTCTATTGCCTGCTGTGTCTCCTCCAGTCTGATACTTCTAAATTCAAATCTATTCATATTGTTTGTACTCATTTTATTGTCCTTCTCCTGTTATCTTGTTATTTCCTGCATATTCGGAATCTGTAAGTTTCCCATATAGTTGTTTTATCTACATCGGGCAGCTTCTCTTTGATTTCTCATCCAAATCTTCCCGTATGTAGTGTGCATTAAACTCCATGTTAATATCGCGGATTTCCTTCGTGCCATCAATATATTCCTGATACATCTCAGCCAGTCCCGCCATACAGCCATCACAGCTTGCAGAAATATTTCCAAAAGATTCTTCCACAATCTGTTTTCTTTCCTCTCTGGTTGTATCCTTTATCAGAATACTCTTGCCCTCCATAACATTCACCCCAGCTTTCTTTGGTATTCTTTTGATATTTCTTTCCTCATATCTTTTATTTGATTGTAACATCTGAAAGCATTTTTGTGAAGCTAGGAAACAAGCATAAAAAACAGTCTGATTACGCCCTTTGAAAATATATCAATTTAAAGTGTTAAAGTGCTGGAATTTTAGATAACATCATGTTATACTTGTGAAGAAAAATATGCAGGCAGTCCGGTCAGGTATAAAACATTCCTGAGTTCCGGCATTATCAAGAGCCTGTATGATATTATATGGAGGAAACAAATCATGTCTATGAAAATCAATCACGAGCTTCCTTTGCCGGAGGTTCTGAAATCTCAGTACCCTCTCAGCCAGGAACTCAAAAAAGTAAAAAAACAGAGAGATGAAGAAATACGCCGCATTTTTACCGGTGAATCAGATAAATTTGTGGTTCTTGTAGGACCCTGCTCTGCAGATAACGAAGATACAGTCTGCGAATATGTACGCAAACTGAAAACAGTGGCTGATAAAGTTTCTGACAAACTGATGATTATCCCGCGAGTTTATACAAATAAACCTCGTACCACAGGTGACGGTTATAAAGGAATGCTTCATCAGCCAGATCCTGATAAAGCTCCTGACCTTCTTGCCGGAATCATTGCTATCCGCAAGATGCACATGAGAGTTATGCAGGAGACAGGACTCTCTTCTGCAGATGAGATGCTTTATCCTGAAAACCGCAGCTATCTGGATGATATTCTCTCCTACGAAGCTGTAGGTGCTCGTTCCGTAGAGAATCAACAGCATCGTCTCACTGCCAGCGGCATGGATATTCCGGTTGGTATGAAGAATCCTACCAGTGGTGATCTCTCTGTTATGTTGAATTCCGTCACTGCTGCACAGCATCCTCATCATTTTATCTACAGAGGAAATGATGTGGAAACTTCAGGAAACGATCTGGCACATACCATTCTCCGCGGAGGTGTAAACCAGTACGGACAGACTATTCCTAACTACCACTACGAAGATCTGATGCATCTGTCTGCTTTATATGCCAAAAAAGATCTTAAGAACCCTGCCATCATCATAGATGCCAACCACTCTAATTCCAATAAACAATACAAAGAGCAGATCCGAATTGTCTCAGAAGTACTTCACAGTCGTAATTATAATCCGGAACTTAAAAAGCTGGTGAAGGGTGTTATGATTGAAAGCTATCTTCTGGAGGGCCGTCAGGATATCAGTGATCATATGACTCCTGGCTGTTCCATCACAGATCCTTGCCTCGGATGGGAAGATACAGAACGGCTGATTTATGATATTGCTGAGAAATGCTGATTTTTATGGATAATACAAATGTGAACAAATAACTATTCATAAAACAATAAACAGAACGAAATCCGGCTGACAGTCTGTGGATTTCGTTCTGTTTTCTAATAGTTTCTCTATAAAATAATACGTTTCGCAGGATACAATGCCCTATCGCTCCATTCAGCTTTTCTGCAGTCCAAAGAAATAATATTCTTCTCTGCGCAGACATTTCTGATCAGTTCTTCTCCGTTATCTGATGTAAAAAGTGCTGTGATTTCTTTTTTCCCTCCAACACTCCTTACACAGTAATCTACCAGTTCCGGAAACTGAAACAGTAATTCATCCATTTCTCTCATACTTTTGGACTGGTCGATGCGCCTTACAAAATCCAGACGCCTTACCTCACTTCCGCAGATACATTTTCCGGGGATGATACGTGTATGATCCCCGGTCCTGTATCTGATCAGAGGCTGTGCCTCCATCCCAATGGTTGTGATCACCAGTTCTCCCCATTGACCGTCAGGCAGAACATTTCCCTCTTTATCTATGATTTCTGTGATACAGTGATTCTCCCTCATGTGCATGCCCTCATGAGCCTGGCAGCAGATCGCGCCCCCAAGTCCCATCTCTCTGGAACCATAATGAGGCCAGAGTGGTGTTCCCAGAATTTTTTCTATTTCTTTCATTACTGTTTCCGGACAGGCATCCCCTGATACCAGTGCTCTCTTTATACTTCCTTTTCCACACATTCTGAGCATGGAAAGCAATGCTGTCGGCATACCTACATAAGTGTCCGGCTGTTCCTCTTCCAGGATTGTTTTTAACTCACCATAGGTTTTACTGTTCCCGGTTAAAAGGGGGTGTGCACCTATACGTCTGATTGCTTCTGCGATCAGCTCTCCCAGTCCAAAAGGACCGGAAAACGGCATGGCAACCATAGTCCTGCTTCCCGGATAAATAAACTCACCAAGTCCGGCCATAAAAAGTTCTATGGTATGTTCACAATCTCCTTCTGTATAAAATACACGTTTACCGGCACCTGTTGTTCCGCTTGTCTGTTCTGAAATGATCCTCTGTATTTCTCCCTGAGAACACAGTAACATCCTGCCCCCTTTCTGAGCAAGGTCGGATTCAGTTGTAAAGGGAAGGGCTTTCAGATCAGCAAGGCTTTCCAGCCTTTCCGGCAGATCTCTGTAAAATCCCTCCCTTTCTTTTTCTCTTTTCAGAACAGCATTCAGTTTATCCAACTGTATTTTGTTTATTGCTTCCCTTGTAATATCTGTAATTCTTTCCTGCTTACAGATCATTGCATCTATATTGGATCGTTTCACTTTCTGTATAAATATGTTCCTTTCAGATTAGTCAGATTATATGCACAGAACGGCACCATTCCATAATCAGGATCCACTTCACAGATATAACAGCGTTTCAGACGGTCAAGATCCAGATTCCAGGCATCCTGAAAGATCATGCCTGATACTGCAAAAGTTTCATTATGTATCCGGGTCAGAAACTCATCCAGCGCATCTGTCTGTGTCATTTCTCCTTCATCATAGTTTTTTGTACTGTAGCTCCACTGATTTTCCACATACTGTCTGGAATCATCACTGGTAGTACAGCAGCATCCTTTTCCTGATTTTTTTTCAAGAAGCTTCAGTTCCCGCTCCCCTTTTCTCAGATAACTTGCATGGAAGGAGCAGTAGGGATTCTCTGCTCCGCCGCCTGCAAAATCCTCAATTTTCATCAGTCCCTCTGTCTGTTCTTCAATAAGTCTCAGCATCTTTGGTATGGTGATGGGATTTGTGGGGCGCTTCTGGGAACATCTGCCAAAATAACTGATAGGCTGAAAATGTACGCCACGGACAAAGGGCATATGATCCAGACCAAATTTCAGGATATCCCCTACCTGCATATCATTTACTCCCGGCGCTATGACCGGCACAAGAGCAATACCAAGTTCTGCTTCTGAACAGTTTAAGACCGCCTTTTTCTTCAGTTCCATCATAGCCTGTCCACGTAAAGTCTCATAAACCTGATCTGTCACACCGTCAAACTGAAGAAATACTGTATTCAGTCCTGCTTTTTTCAGCTTTCTGGCATATCCATCTTCCCTGGCAAGCCGGATTCCATTAGTATTTAACTGAAAAAATGTAAATCCTTTTTCTCTTCCCATATGTATGATGTCAGGCAGATCATCTCTCATGGTTGGCTCTCCTCCTGAGAGCTGTATATTAAAGGGACCTCCGTGAGCCATCAGAAAATCATACTGTTTTTCTATTTCACAGATAGGAAGATTTCCCTTTTCCCCGCCTTCTCCTGCTGAAGCAAAGCAGACAGGGCAGTGCATATTACAGCGTTTTGTGACTTCCAGGATCATACAGCAGCCTTTTCTTTCATGTTCCTCACAGAGTCCGCAATTATCCGGACAGGATTTTTCTTTAATCTTCGGATTTACAGGAATTTCTGCTGAGAGATTTTCTCTTCCCCAGGAAAGATAATCTGCTGCATTTCCCTCCCAGATCAGAGTCTGAAATTTCCCATGAACATTGCATTCCTTTACCAGATAAATCCCGTCTTCACCAATACACTTTTTGGCAGGAACTACCTTCATACATTCCGGACAGACACTTTTTGTTTTGCCGATGGTAATCAAAGCTCCAGTACCTCCCTCTCTGTCAGTATTTCCATAACTTTTGTATAAGTATCTGCAATAAGTCCGGGACATTTCTCCATAATTATGCCCCAGTCCAGATGAGTGATATCCTTACAGTAAAAAGCTCCAAATTCTTCTTCTGTCTTCTGACGGAACCACTGATATAATTCCTGTACAGCCGGCTTCATCTGTGCATCTTCCTTCTCCTCAGGAGCCAGATTGCCGAGAAAATATCCGATGGCACAGGCACTTCCTGTCAGACACCCACAGGTATCTCCACAATAACCAATTCCTCCCCCAAGGCCTCCCATTGCCTTTACAAGCTGTGGATTTTCCTCTCCTATGGTTTCCAGAGTCATGATCATAATGATCTGTGAACAATGATATCCCATGCTGCCTAATTCCATTATTCTTTCATAAAGATCCATACACTACTCCTTTCTGCCAACTATCATGATATAGCCTATTTTTCTGCCTTTGTATTCTTTCTGCAAAAGCTTATGATCCTCGCAGCAGAATGAATCATTCCAGATTGCGTCCAGATAATATTCTCTCCAGAGAGCAGTCTGGTCCTCCTGACAGAGAATCGTAAACCCTGTTTCTTTCACAATTTCCAAAAGATTGCCCGGATCCAGATCTGACAGTAAAAGAAATCCACCTTTTTTCAGTACACGCCAGCATTCAGAAACTGCCTTTTTCTGATCTCTGCTGACAAAAAATGCACACTGGCTGATACAAAGATCCATACTGTCTGCTGCATACTGAAGGTCCAGAAAATCTCCCCTCTGCACCTCACTGCTTCGCGGAGCAAGATCCACTCCCTGCACGTTCAGACCAAATGCTTTCATGATCCGCACTGTCTCTCCCTCTCCTGCTCCCAGATCCAGCGCTTTCATTCCTTTTTTCAGTTCTATTCTTTTCAGAAGATGAATTGTCTGCTCTTCCCCTCCGGGATGTCTGTTCATCTATTTATCCTCCAGTGCACGTTCCACTGCCAGAACCTTTCCAAGAGCCAGTTCCTCCGGAACATAGACAAAGCCACATTTTGGACAGACCGGCATCTCAACAGGAAAACCGTTCTCCAGATACATAAATTTTGCTTTTCCTTTTACAAGAGGAACCTTGCATTTCATGCAGGTCAGCTTTCCCTCAGGATCAATGGTATAATATGTTCTCTCTACTGCCATTACTGTCCCACCCTTTTCATAATATTCATTCGATGACTGTATGCTCTGCGTACCAGATACCCTTCTTCTGTTTCCACAAATCGCACCCAGAATGTTACATTTCCAAGTCTGCTCCTTGTCACCAGTTCTTTTGTCTCTTCATCAAAGATCGCTTCCTGGTTTTCTCTGTAATCTGATAATACACGCTCCACATCACTTTTCAGGATCATACGTTCATCCATCATACTGATGGCATCCTCTGTATATGCAACGGTATAATCTTTTTTCTCCATCATCAGTTCCTCATTCCATATATTTTTTAAAAGCTTCTCTTTTAGCATAAGCCGGTTGTAGCGTTTCTCACTGATATCCGGCATATTGACGGCATTTGTGCCATACAGAAGTTCCAGGATATGTCTGGATTCCCTGCCTTCCCTGACAAATCGGTCCCTGCATGCCATGCAGTATGTTATATATGGGGCATCGGATCGCTTCCAGACACTTTTCTGTCATTTTATCTGCCATTTCTTTATTAGCGTAGGAAGTCAGTCCGCCGTATCCGCAGCAGGGAGACAGATCTCTGGAATATTCTGTATTTACAACAGTACACCCCATATCTGCAAGAAGCTCTCTTATTGTATCCTGTGTCTGTGTATCTCTCCTGGCACCGCAGGCATCATGTATTGCAACAGGTATCTCCAGTCCTTTTGCCTGTCCGGGAAGTCCGATCTCCTTTAAGATTTCCCAGATTCCTGTGACTCTGGCACCAAGACTCTCTTTTAACTGTTTCATACAGCTTGGACAGCCTGCTATGATCATGGGATCTCCCAGCTTTGCAAGCTCCTGCTTCAGCTGTTCATTTACCTTTTCTGTCATTTCATAGCGTCCTGCCCATTCACTGATGGCACCACAACATCCCAGCATCAGAGCAACACCTCCCTCTGTCCCTCCTGCACGTATTCTCATATGCCTCTGTGACAACATCCGGCGCTATGGCTCCTGCCTGACATCCTGGGGAAAAATACATATCTGGCAGATACTTCATATCCCGGCTGAGGTCTGCACAAAAAAGCCTCTGAATTGGAAAATAGCATATCCATCAATGCAAATTCATGAGGTGCCAGAGGCATCTTGTCTGTAGATACCATATTTTCTCTTGCAGATTTACAGACCTGGCTCATATCAAACCCATTTGGACAGGTTACAGTACACTGTCCGCAGAGTGAACAGGAATTCATCGGTTTATTCATCTGGTGATCTCCCATAATGATCTGGGTATTATTATAAATCTCACGTGCAAGAAGACCAGGGTGCTTTTTATATTCACTTAAATAGGCACAGCTTTTCATACACTCATCACAGTGGCACTGAATACATCGCTTTGCTTCCTCAATAGCTTCTTCCTTTAAATATCCATCTATGCTGCAGGGAATCTTTTTGGATCCTTTTATCCCTTCCATATTTGTATAGAGCCTGGTCAGTAACTGCTCCTTCACTGCCTCTGTTGCTGTGGGGCGAAAGATTCTGTACAAGAAGGTCTACAGTCAGGGCAGCTCTCTTTGCAGCAAAAGCCGCATCCATCACAGACCGGACCGGACCACTGACAATTCCCGCCTGTTCTCTCAGCATGATCTCTACATCTGCTGTTTCCTCAGGAGCCAGCTCTTTTGCCACCTCCTCTGAAGCACAGACCACATCTGCCTCCTTCATTTTCTCTCTGATAAACGGAAGGTCAAGACTGCATCCGAATTCAAAGGAAAGGTCCATGGAACTGAGACGTTTTACCTCATTTTTGCGATCTGATTCCGAAAGCTTTGGAGCTGCTGCTGCAATATAGGCTTCATAATCTTTCTCCTGACAGTAAATGGTTGCAGGATACATCTTCTTTTCCAGTTCCCCTGCAAGAAACAGCGG